>JALYUA010000110.1 GCA_030854005.1 Acidobacteriota bacterium | reverse complement strand
ATCTTCAGCTATCTGCAGATCAAGCTGCTCTCGACACCGGCGCTGCGGGATTCCTACCTCTTCCTCTACGGCGGGCTCCTGATGGTCGTCATGCTGTTCGAGCCGCGCGGGCTGGTGGGGGCGTGGCAGCGGCTCCGGGGCCTCCTGCGGCCTCCGATGCGAAAGGCAGTGCCGCGTGCCTGAGGCGCTGCTGACGGCGTCGGGAGTGTCGAAGCGGTTCGGGGGACTGCTCGCCTTGAACGCGGTCTCCTTCGAGGTCGAGGCCGGGCAGATCTACGGCGTCATCGGGCCGAACGGCGCGGGAAAGACCACGCTCTTCTCCTGCCTGGTCGGGGCGGCGCGGCCGACCGCGGGCGAGATCCGCTTCCGGGGCGGCAGGATCGACGGCCTTCCGAACTGGGCGGTCGTCTCGCGGGGCGTCGTGCGTACGCACCAGATCGTGCGGCCTTTCCGACAGATGACGGTCCGCGAAAACGTGTCCGTGGGCGCGCATTTCGGCGCCGGACGGCGGAGGGGCCCGGAGGCCGCGTCCCGGGTCGATGCCATCCTGGAGAAGACGGGCCTCGCTCCGCGCGCCGAGGCGCTCGCCGGCACCCTCACGATCGGCGAGTCCAAGCGGCTCGAGATCGCGCGCGCTCTCGCGACGGAGCCGTCCGTTCTCTGTCTGGACGAGGTGATGGGAGGACTGAACCCCTCCGAGATCCAGGGCGCGATGGCGCTCATCCGGACGCTGCGGGAGGCCGGGCTCACGGTCCTGCTGATCGAGCATCACGTCCACGCCGTGGTCGGCCTGTCGGACCGCATCCTGGTCCTGAATTTCGGCGAGAAGATCGCGGAAGGAGCGCCGGCGGGCGTGATGCGCGACCCGGCCGTGATCTCGGCGTATCTCGGCGAGGATGCGCCCGGGGGGCCCCCGTCGTGAGCCTCCTCGCGGCGGAAGGCATCCACTCGTTCTACGGCGACGTCCAGGCGCTGTGGGACGTCTCCTTCGAACTGGACGAAGGCGAGATCGTCACGCTGATCGGCGCCAACGGAGCGGGAAAGTCGACGCTGTTGAAGACCGTCGCGGGCCTGCTGGCGCCTCGCCGCGGACGCGTCGTTCTAGACGGCCGCGACGTGGCGGGGGAGCCGGCCTACCGGCTGGTCGAGCGGGGACTCGTTCTCATCCCGGAGGCGCGCCAGCTCTGGCCGACGATGACCGTGCGCGAGAACCTCGAGATGGGCGCCTACTCCCGCGCGGCGCGCCCCGAGCGCGCGAAGAGCCTCGAGAGAGTTCTCGCGATGTTTCCCGTTCTCGAGAAGCGGGCGCGGCAGAACGCCGGCACTCTTTCGGGAGGCGAGCAGCAGATGTGCGCCATCGGGCGCGGCCTGATGGCGCGTCCGAGAATTCTGCTTCTGGACGAGCCCGCGCTCGGTCTCGCTCCGAAGCTGGTGCGCGAGGTCTTCGCCGCGTTGAAGGAGATCCGCGCCGCGGGCGTGACTCTCCTGCTGGTCGAGCAGAACGTGCCTCACGCGCTGGCGCTCGCCGACCGCGCATACGTCCTCGAGTCCGGGCGCGTCACCCGCGCCGGGCCCTGCTCGGAGCTCGCCAGCGACCCGCGTGTGCGCGAAGAGTTCCTGGGGATCGCGTCGATTTGAGAGAAGGCGCCGCCGCGCGGCTGTTCTCCCGTCTGTCGGGCAGGCCCGGCGGCGACGCCGTCGTGTTCGCGGGCCGCACTCTCACGTTCGGAGAGCTCGACTCTCTCTCGCGCCGCTATGCGTCCGGGCTCTCCGCGCTGGGAGTGCGGAAGGGAGATCGCGTCGCGGCGTTCGCCGAGAGCCTGCCGGAGGCCATCGTCGCGATGCTCGGCCATTACCGGCTGGGCGCCATCCACGTTCCGATCAACACGCGCTACCGCGGCGAGGAAGCGGGCCACATCCTCGAAGACTCGGGCGCCGGCACGGTGGTCGTCCGCGCCGGCAGCGAATCCGAGGGGATCCTCCACAGCCTGCCGGGGAAGCGCCGCGTGATCTCGATTGGCGGCGACGAGACCGCAGACGCGGTCTCGTTCGAGTCGCTGCTCGAGAATCCCGAAATGCCCGGAGACCCCCCGGTCGGGGACGGCGACGTCGCCCTCCTCGTGTACACGTCCGGGACGACCGGGAAGAGCAAGGGAGCGGCGCTCTCCTACGGCGCGCTCGTGGCGAACATGGAAGCTCTCGCGCGGCTCTGGCGCTTCTCGGAATCCGACCGGCTCGTTTTGACGCTCCCGCTGTTTCACGTCCACGGGTTGTGCATCGGCGTCCACGGAGCGCTGTTGTCCGGGGCGGCGATCCTGCTCTTCGAGCGCTTCGACGCGGCGAAGGTGGTCCGCTCCTTCGCGGCGCAGGGGGCCACGATCTTCATGGGCGTTCCCACGATGTACGTCCGCCTGCTCGAGCTTCTCGGCGAGCATCCCGAGCTCGCCGACGTCCTTGCGCGGGGGCGCCTCTTCACGTCGGGAAGCGCCGCTCTCCCGGCCGCGCACTTCGAGGACTTTCAGAGGCGGACGGGGCACCGCATTCTCGAGCGCTACGGCATGACCGAGACTCTTTTCACGCTCTCCAATCCCTACGAGGGGGAGCGGCGCGCCGGCACCGTGGGCCTGCCGGTTCCGGGATGCGAGGTGCGGATCGTCGAGGAGAACGGGCAGGAGGCGGCGGCCGACGCGCCCGGGGAGGTGCTCGTGCGCGGCGACAGTCTCATGACCGGGTACTGGGGCAAGCCGGCGGAAACGGCCGCCGCGTTTCGAGACGGCTGGTTTTCGACCGGTGACATCGCGCGGCGGGACGCGGCGGGCTACGTGAGCATCGTCGGGCGCAAGTCCGTCGACGTGATCAAGAGCGGGGGATTCAAGATCTCCGCGCGGGAGATCGAGGACGTGCTGCGCGAGCATCCCCGCGTCCGGGAGGTGGCGGTCGTCGGCCAGCCCGATCCGGTCTGGGGCGAAAGGATCGTCGCCGCGGTCGTCCTCCGCGAGTCGGGCGGGCCCGTGGACGCCGTGGACACAGCGGAGCTGCTGAACGACCTGGCGGCGTTCACGGGGAAGAGCCTCGCGGACTACAAGAGGATTCGGGCGGTGTGTGTTCTGGGCGAGCTTCCCCGCAACGCGATGGGGAAGGTGCAGAAGCATCGGATCCTGGAGGCGCTCGGGAAGGAGTAGCGGGGACGCGGCTTCGTCAATCTTTCGGCTCCAGGCCGCTTCGGGCCGACTTGGAAGGCGCCGTCCCGCGAGGCTCCCGCGCTCCTTCCTGAATCTCTTCCGAGCGTCAACGTTCAGACAAGCACGCGCCCTGTCTGGATGCTCAACGCTCGACGCTCAGCGTTCCACCGTGGCCGCTCTGCTCTCGACCTGGGCCTCCGCCAGACGCGCCAGGGCGAGGGCGCCCAACAGGAGCCCGAGGTCCCGCAAGGCGACGTCCAGGTATCCGCCGACGAGCAGAAGGTCGATGATGATTCCGGCGAGCCATGCGGCGACGAGGTATCCGCCGAATCGCGGAGAGAGGGCGACCACGATACCGGCGACGATCTCGATGGCCCCCACGATCATCATGAACGTGTGCGGCCGGACTCCCAGGGTGCTGGAAATGACGGGTGCCAGGTACTTGTCCCAGTCCGTCAGGAGGTGCACGAACTTATCCAACCCCGCGATGATCGGTGCGACGGTGAAGGCGAACCTGAGCATTTGAAATGCCTGACGCGATCCGTTGCTCATGGAAGCACCTCTTTCCTGGCTGACGTTCTCAGAGCGACTTCAGGTATTCGACCAACTCCCCCTTCTCCTGGTCCGAAAGGCGCAGGGTGAAGTGCCTGTCGTAGTGTTCGACCACCGCGCGGTAGTCCGCGAAGCGGCCGTCGTGGTAGAAGCCGCCCTTCGCGCGCGCGAAGAGACCCGCGAGGGGCGTCGTCCGGTAGAACTTCTTGTCCGGAGACCGGCTGGCCTGAAAGTTGTCGATGCCGATCTCCTCGCCGGTGTGCATCGACCACCCGGGCTCGATGAAGAGGGGCGGAACGTGGCAGCTCGCGCAGCGGGCCTTTCCCTCGAACACGAGTCTGCCGCGCTCGGAGGCCGGTCCGTCGTAGGAATCCTTTTTTGGTTTCGGCGCCGGGATTGCCAGCTGGTAGTAGTGGAGCGCGGCGAGCTTCGCGCTCACGAGGTCCGGAGTGTTGCGCACGTTCCCGAACCCGGCCTTCGCGCCCACCGGATACTGTTCCGGGTTCTTCTGGATCCGGGGATCGAAAAATGTTCCCTTGCCGTGCATCTGCGTGATCGCGACGTACGCGTTCCAGTACGGCACGGATCCCCAGCCGTTGTACGTGTGGAGATTGACGCCCGCCAGCCCGAACGCGGCGGGAATCAACGTCGCCGCGGGCTTGCCGTCCGGCCGGAGTCCCTTCCCGTCCTGATCGAGCTCGGCGTCGTACTTGCCCGGCCCCCACGACATCAGGACCTTCTTGACCGTCGCTTCATCCGCGCCGAGCAGGTCCTCGAAGGGCTTCAGGTTGGGCGCCATCGCCACGATGGCGCCGACGTCGAGATCCCGGTTGGGCCAGCCATCGAGGCGCCGGCCGATCCCCTTCGCGAAGGAGTCGTCGACGGTCGAGTGACAGAAGGCGCAGCGGAGGCCGATGCCGGTGACCTTTTTGCTGTCCTTGTCCACGATGGCCTTGACGCCGACGACGGCGTCCGCCTTGAGCAACTCCAGCGTCGTCTCCGGATTTTCGAGGCTCACGCTGCCCTTCTTGAGCACCTCGCCCAGGATCCTGGGTAGCTTTCCGATGTCGACTTTCAGCCCGACCTTGAGGGCGTCGATCGCCTTCAGCCCCGGGCCGACGCCGCCCTGCTTCTCGCCGAGGATTGCCTCGTGGAGACGGGTCTTCGCCCAGAACTCTTCGCTCCCGAAGGTGTCGTAGCGGAAGGTCTCCCGCCCTTCCTTGAGCATTCGTTCTGAGTTGTCTTCGATGTCGTCCCGTTGTCCGGAGACCTGTTTCTTTTCCGACGCGACGGCGGGATTGGTCTGAACGCTTCTCGGGCCGGACAGACAGGAAAAGACCACCAGGACTACGGGAACGAGAGGGAAAATCCATCGTTGGCGCGCCATAGATCCTCCTGAAGTCAACACAATCAACGCGATACGCGTTTCCGCCACCGAGAGCCGGGAGCCGAGAACCCGCCGTTCAACGCCCCGTGTTCGGGACGCGGGACCGCGGACAACGTTCCTTTGCCCGAATAGAGTCTCTGGATCTCCCCGCGGTGACGAAATTTTTGAGAATTTAAGAAAAGATGCCACCGTTCGCTGGCGAAAGAACTCCGTAGGGTCAGCAGTCGAAGGGGAAATCGAAGATGGCGCGGAAAACGCCGACAGAGGTTTCGGTGGGAGAAGCCATGACGGATGAGCAGCTCGTCCGGCGTGTTCTGACAGGCGAGACGGCGTTCTTCGAGAGTCTTCTTCACCGGCACAGCCAACAGGTCTATCGGGCTGCGCGCGCGATCCTGCGAGATGACGAGGAAGCGGCCGACGTCGTTCAGGAGACCTATCTCCGGGCGTACCGAAACCTCAAACAGTTTGCGGGTCGCGCCAAGTTTTCCACCTGGCTGACCAGGATCGCGGTCTACGAGGCTCGCGCCCGTCATCGCAAGAGCAGGATGGGGGCGGACAAGGCCGGAGGCTCCGCCGTGGCGAAAGCGGTCCGCGAGGAAACCACCCCCGAGCTCGACCCGGAGAAGCGCGCTTTGGTCGGAGAGGTCGGGACGATGGTGGAGGCCGCAATCGACGCTCTCCCCGACCTGTATCGCACGGTTTTCGTGATGCGAGCCGTGGAAGAATTGAGCACCGCCGATACCGCCGCGTGCTTGAACCTGTCGCAGGATGCCGTGAAGACTCGGCTCCACCGTGCCAGGGCGTTGCTTCGAAAAAAGCTCTACGCTTCCGCCGGCCCGGCGCGGCGGGAGGCCTTTCGATTCGCGGGGAAAAGGTGTCTTCGGATGTGGGTCGAAAAAATCCTTCCGGCGATCCGATCGTTCTTACCTGCGGCTCGCCCTGCACGCACGCCGTAATCCGATCGGGTCCGCGGACACGACGGTCTTTCCCTGATTCGGTGTGGTTCTGTCCGCTGTCGGATACCCTCGTCGCCGCCGACACGAAGAGCCGACGCCAGGGGGGACCGGTATGCCGACGACGAAGAGTGACCACGTCTACGACATCCTGATCATCGGAGGAGGTCAGGCCGGAGTTCCCCTCGCTCACGCGCTTGCGGTGAAGGGCAGTCGCGTCGCGCTCGCGGAGCGAAAGGAGCTGGGAGGGTCCTGCGTCAACTTCGGCTGCACTCCGACGAAATCCGTCATCGCTTCTGCGAAGGTCGCCCACCTCGCGCGGCGCGGCAACGAGTTCGGGCTGACGATTCCCAGGGTCGACGTGGATTTCCCTCGCGTGCTCGCGCGCGCCAGGGGCATCGTGACCCAGTCCCGGGTTGCCTTGCGAAAGGGATTCGCTGAGACCTCGAATCCGAAGCTCCTCCGCGGGCATGCCCGCTTCCTCGGAAAGAAACGCCATCTTTTCGAGCTTCGGGTCGGAGACCTGGACGTGACGGCCCGCCAGGTCGTGCTCGACACCGGAACGCGGAGCCGGATTCCGGAGGTCGAAGGGCTCGATTGCGTCCAATATCTCGAGGCGGGCAACTGGCTGCAACACGCGGAACTTCCGGATCACCTCGCCGTCATCGGCGGAAGCTACACGGGGCTCGAGATGGCCCAGTTCTACCGGCGGATGGGAAGCCGCGTCACGGTGATAGAGGAAGGCGATCGAATCACCGCGCGGGAAGACCGGGACGTCGCTGCCGCCATACAGCAGTTCCTGGAGTCCGAAGAGATCGCCTTCCGGCTGAACACGAGTCTCCATCGTGTCGCCAGAGGAAGAGACCTTCTTCGGCTGACTCTGCGAGAGGGCACGAAGTCCTCGACGCTCTTCGCCTCTCACCTCTTCATCGCCGCCGGCCGGAAGCCCAACACGGACGATCTCGGGCTGGAAAGGGTCGGCGTGAAGGTCGGCCCGGAGGGAATCGTCGTGACCGACAAGCGTCTCGCGACGAACGTCCGGGGGATCTGGGCGGCCGGGGACATCCGCGGCGGTCCCATGTTCACCCACACGGCCTGGGACGACTATCGGATCCTGTCCTCACAGATCGGCGGCGATCGCTCGCGGACGACTGACCGGATCGTCCCCTACGCCGTCTACACCGACCCGCAGCTCGGCCGGGCCGGCATGACGGAAGAGGAGGCCCGCCAGACCGGACGGCGAATCCGCATTGGCCGATTCGAGATGAAGAAGAATGGCAAGGCAAAAGAGATCGGGGAGCCCGAGGGGTTCGTCAAAGTGATCGTGGATGCCCGGACCCGTCGGATCCTCGGCGCCGCCGTGCTTTCGGCCGAGGGAGCGGAGCTCATTCACCTCTTCATCGAGATCATGAACGCGAAGGCTCCCTGCACGGTGATCGAAGAAGCCATCCACATCCATCCGACGCTGGCCGAAGCGGTGCAGAGCGCGGTCGCGGCGGTCGAGTGAAGCCCGCGGACCTCGCCCGGCTCGAATCGGACACATTCGGGTACTTCATTCACGAGGCCAATCCAGGCAACGGCCTCGTGCGGGACAACACCCGCTATGGCGCCCCCTCGAGCATCGCGGCCGTCGGGCTCGCGCTGTCGTGCTATCCGGCGGGGGTCGAGCGGCAGTACATGACGCGGGACGAGGCGGTCGAACGAACGGCCGTGACGCTGCGCTTCTTCGCGAAGAGTGCTCACGGGCCGGAGAAGGACGCGACGGGGTATCGCGGCTTTTACTACCACTTTCTGGACATGAAGAGAGGAGTTCGCGCGCAAGGATGTGAGCTCTCGACGATCGACTCCGCCATCCTTTTTGCGGGGATGCTCTGCGCCGCGGCGTACTTCGACCGGAAGTCCGCGGGCGAGCGCGAGATCCGCAGGCTCGCCGACCGTCTCTACCGCCGCGCCGACTGGCGGTGGGCCTTGAACGGAGGGAAAGCGGTCTCCCACGGGTGGACTCCGGAAAGCGGCTTTCTTCGTTACCGGTGGCAGGGCTACAACGAAGCCCTCCTGCTCTATGTGCTCGGCCTAGGATCTCCGAGCCACCCTCTGCCGCGGGAAAGCTTCGCCGCGTGGTCGGCGACGTACCGCTGGACGAAGCTCTACGGCTACGAATTTCTCTACGCCGGTCCTCTCTTCATTCACCAGCTCTCGCACGTCTGGATCGATTTCCGGGGAATCCACGACGACTTCATGGGGAAGAAAGGGATCGATTACTTCGAGAACAGCCGCCGGGCGACGTTCGTGCAACAGGAGTACGCAATCCGCAATCCCCGGAAGTTCAAGGGCTACGGCGAGTTCACCTGGGGAATCTCGGCCAGCGCGGGACCCGGGAAGGCGGTCCGGCGGATCCGAGGCGTGCGCCGCCTATTCCACGATTATCTCGGCCGCGGCGTGCCGTCCGGGCCGGACGACGGCACGCTCTCGCCTTGGGCCGCGGTCGCCTCGCTCCCGTTCGCCCCCGAGATCGTGCTACCGACGATCCAGGCCTTCACGAGCAGGTATCCCGGCACGCGCAGCGAGTATGGCTTCCTCTGCAGCTTGAACCCGACGTTTACCGACGGTTCCCGGACTCGAGGCTCGAAGGACGCCGTGTGGGTCGCGGGCGGCTACTACGGCCTCGATCAGGGCCCTGTCGTGCTCATGATCGAGAACTTCCGCTCCGGCCTCATCTGGCGGCTCATGCGCGGCTGCTCCCACGTCGTGCGGGGTCTCCGCCGCGCCGGTTTTTCGGGAGGCTGGCTCGATGAGTCGCTTCCGCTCCGCGGCCGGGGAGAATCCTCCTCGATCTCGCGCGTGACACCGCGGTGAATCTCGGCGCGTCAGCCCTGCGTCGTTTCCTTCGACGTGATCTCGTACTTGAAGCTGTCCGGGTCGAGGCTGTCGAGCCGGCCCTCCGCGGTCTCCGCCTGCGGGTACATGAAGAACGGAACGGGCGGGCCGTCCGAGCCCGGCAGAGCGACGTCGTGCGCGAAGTTGAACGCCATCCAGTTCATCTCCCATGAGCCGATCAGCCGCGCGCGCGCCTTCGTGACCATCTCGTCGGAGAGCGGACGGTTCCCGGGAGGCTCCTCGAGCACGACCTTCCGGACGTCCGCCGGGTCTACGGGGACCCAGCCGTAGCCGGAGAGATAAACCTCGGCGCGGCAGTGCTGGGACTTGGTCACCTTTTCCGACGCCGCGCCGAGGCTCTTGTATCCGAGCTCCGACTTCGCGACGCGGATGCCATAGACGTCCCGAGCCGGCAGGCCGCTCGAGCGCGCCAGGCCGACGTAGAGGGCGTTCAAGTCCGCACACTTGCCGCCCAGGTCCTTCGATTCCAGCATGAACCGGATGTCGCCGACGCCGCAGCCGCGCGTCTTCGGGTTGCGAAACGTGTTGTCGACGATCCATGAGTAGATCGCGCGGGCCTTGTCGACGTCCGTCTTCGCGCCCCTGGTGGCGGCGGCCGCTGTTGCCTGCACGATGCCGTCCGTCGGAACGAATTTCGTCGGCTGGAGAAAGTGCTTGAGCTCGGCGGGGTCCGCCTTCGGGGCCTTGCCTTTCGGCCGCTCCGACAGGTCGACCCCATAGTTCCTCGTGGCGACCCGGCTCGTCAGGGTCACGACCGGAGTGGCGCCCGCAGGGAAGCTCGCCGCGACGATCCCGAGCCCGTCCAGCTTGTTCTCGACCATCTTCGCCTCGCCGCCCTCGGCTTTGAACTCGTTGGAGAGCGTCTTCTGGTACGGCGTCTCCCGGACGAGCGCGGCGGGAAGCCAGATCTTCGTCGGTCCCGAAGCCTTGAGGATCTCGACCCGCGTCGTCACCTCGAACGTGCGCCAGTCTCCGGTGGGCACGCCCTCGGCGAAGAGCCTCCGGCTGCCGGGAAGAACGAGGCCCGCGGACACGGCGCCCGCGGTCTTTAAGAAATCGCGACGATTCATGGAGCCACCTTTTCTTTCGGACACGGCCGGGCCGCTACGGTACACCCGCCCGGATTCACGATCAACGCGTTGTCCGGGCCTTCATTTCCAGCTCCATCCCGACTGAAACCTGAGCTGGACGGAGGACTATTTCACCGCCCCGGTCGTCCCCCGGAGATGAAGTAGTCGAGCGAGAGCGCGTAGACGATCACGACCGGAACGGCCCCAGCACCTCAGCGGCCATCAAGGGTCCCCAGAAATAGACGTCACCGCGGCCCATGTCCACGGTAATCTCGATCGGCAGCGTGCGGTGACAGTCAGGCTGACGAACGTCTGACCGTAGACGTACTCCTGGAACGAGAGCGTGAACGCGAAGCCGATGGCCTATGTCTGCAAGCGCGGCGTTTGTGATCTTCCAACCACCGACCCCGCCGTCCTCGAGAAGAAGATCCGCCGGGTCGATGCCCTCCCGGTGACGACAGGAATGTAAATCGAGGCGCGGCCCTTGCGGGCGAGACAGGGAAGTCAGGCGGGTCGCCGGCGATGAGAAGATCCCCAAGGCGTTTCATGGTTCCTATCTCGCGAAAGGAGACCACATGACCGAGCCCGCCTACGTCTCCACCGTCCGGATCGAAAGGATCGCAGGTCCCGCGCGGCTGGCATACCTGCCGGCGGAGAAGGAGCCGGTGCACTTCGGGGTCCATGGCGCCGTGGCGGCGCACTATGGCGTCCCACCGGAGGTTGCCGAGCCGCACGCGACGACGCTCGACTACGTCGTGGCCGCGGCCGGTGGGTGACTCCTGGGAACCTTCGGGGGCGCGCTGGAGGCGCGCAAGATCGACGCGAGCCACGGGAAGCTCACTGCAGA
>JALYUA010000105.1 GCA_030854005.1 Acidobacteriota bacterium | reverse complement strand
CCGGGGTACTCCGCGGTCAACTCGACCGGGACTCGAAGAGAAGATGCTCCCCTCGTTTCCCGTTTCCCGTTTCCCGTTTCCCGTCTTTCTCACCTGTCCACCTCGCCGAGGACGATGTCGATCGTGCCGATCAGGGCCACGAGGTCCGAGATGAGGTGGCCTTTCGCCATCTTGGGCAGGGCCTGGAGGTTGATGAAAGACGGCGGCCGGCAGTGCATCCGATACGGCCGGTTGCTGCCGTTCGAGACACAGTAGAAGCCAAGCTCGCCTTTCGGTGACTCGATCGACGCGTAGATCTCCTCGGCCGGCGGCTTGATCACGCGGGGGACTTTCCCCCGGATCTCTCCCGGCTCGAGCCGGTCCAGACACTGCCGGAGGATGCGCACGCTCTGCCGCATCTCCTGGACGCGCACGATGTAGCGGTCGTAGGTGTCGCCGTTCTGCCGGGTGGGAACGGCGAAATCCAGCTCGTCGTAGCACTCGTAGGGCTGCGCGCGCCGCAGGTCCCACTCGATCCCGGACGCGCGGATCAGCGGCCCGGTCAGTCCGTACTCGACGCATTCCGCGGCGGTCAGCACGCCGATCCCCACCGTCCGCCGCTTCCAGATCCGGTTGTCGGTCAGAAGCTGCTCGTAGTCGTCGATGCGCGCCGGCAGGTCGTCGACGAACTCCAGAAGCCGCTCGACCCACCCGGTCGTGAGGTCGAACGGCAGGCCGCCGATCCGCATGCAGTTCAAGGTCAGGCGCGCGCCGCAATACTCCTCGAAGAAGTCCAGGATCTGCTCGCGCTCGCGGAAGGCGTACCAGAAAGGGGTCACGGCACCGAGGTCGATCCCCGACGTGCCGAGCCAGACGAGATGGCTCGAGAGCCGCTGCAGCTCATCCAGGATGACCCGGATCAGCTGCGCGCGCCGCGGCACTTCGACATCCAGGAGCTTTTCGATCGTCAGGCAGAACGCATGGTTGTTCGTCGCCGCCGCCACGTAATCCATGCGGTCGGTGTGCGGGATCCCCATCGGGTACGTCTCGGTCTCGAACAGCTTCTCGGTGCCGCGGTGCAGGAAGCCGACGTCGGGGATCGCTTCGAGGATCTTCTCTCCGTCGACCTTCAGGACGATCCGGAGAACGCCGTGCGTCGAGGGATGCTGGGGCCCGAAGTTGAGCTCCATCTCCTGGACGTCGAAGAGCGTCGGAGGCTCCCCCGGCGCGGGCGGCACGTCCCCGTCGGAGAGGGGCCTCGCGACGCCGGCGGCGGCGGCGCGCTGCGCGAAGGACGCGGCTTCGTCGCGCTCGGCCTGAGAGAGTTTGTCGTCAACCATGAGTAACACTCGGGAAACGAGAAACGGGAAACGGGAAACGAAGGCAGTCCAACCGCATCGGCGTTTTCCGTTTTACGTTTTCCGTCTTCCGGCCTCGTTCCCTCACGACACCACCTTGCGATTGGGATCGCTGGCTCCCGGGCCGCCGCCTTCCGGCCATTCCTCCGGGTAGATCGCGGCGCCCGTGTCGATCCCTTCGAGCGGAAAGTCCTTGCGCAGCGGGTAGCCGTGGAAGCCCTCCCAGGTCAGGATCCGGCGGAGGTCCGGATGGCCCGAGAAGCGGATCCCGAACATGTCGAACGTCTCCCGCTCGCACCAGTTCGCGGCGAGATAGAGGCGCGCGATCGAGGGGACGTCTTCGCCGTCCGCCGCGCCGCACTTGACGCGGATGCGGTCGTTTTTCGAGAACGAATAGAAGTGGTACACGACGTCGAAGCGCGGCGCGCGCTCCTTCCAGTCCACCGCCGTCACGTCCACGCAGTACGCGAAGTCCTCCGCCTGCTTCAGGTGCCGGGCGACGTCCGCGATCTTCTCGCGCGCGACCGTGACAGTCACCTGTCCGGCGAACTTCTTGGAGGCGAGCACGGCGCCCGGGACGCCCGCCGACAGCGACACCACCCACGGATGGGTCGCCGCGTCCGTCGCGACCAGCTTCGGCTTCGCAACTTCCTTGGCCCCGGTCGTGGCCGGGGGCGTGATCTCCTCGGCCATGGATCGAGTTAGGAGGCCTTCCGGATGACTCTCATCCGGTCGATCTTCTTCTGGAGAGCCATGATCCCGTAGATCAGCGCCTCGGGGCGCGGCGGGCAGCCGGGCACGTACACGTCCACCGGGACGATCCGGTCTACCCCCTGTGTGACCGCGTAGGTCCGATAGGGCCCGCCGCACGTCGCGCAGGAGCCCATCGCGATGACCCACTTGGGATCGGGCATCTGGTCGTAGAGGCGCTTGACGACGGGAGCCATCTTTTCGACGACGGTCCCGGCGACGATCATCAGATCCGACTGCCGGGGCGTTCCGCGGAACACCTCGGCGCCGAAGCGGGCCAGGTCGTGCCGGGCGTCCATCACCGCCATCATCTCGATCGCACAGCATGCCAGGCCGAACTGCATCGGCCAGATGGACGAGCGCCGCGCCCAGTTGATGACGGAATCGACCGTCGTCGTCAGGACGTTTTCTTCGAATCTGTTGTCGACGAGACCCATGGGACGGTTCGCCCTTCTGCTACGCCCAGTCGAGCGCCTGGCGCTTCCAGACGTAGAAATATCCGACGACGAGAATCACCAGGAAGATCACCATCTCGATCAAACCGAAAAGGCCGAGCCGGTGGAAGAGGACGGCCCAGGGGAAGAGAAAAATCGTCTCGACGTCGAACACCACGAAGAGGACCGCAATCAAGAAATAGCGGACCGAAAAGCGCGTGTCGAAGGCGAATGTCGTCGCGGCGATCCCGGACTCGTAAGGCTCGAGTTTCGCGGGGTTTGGGCGCCGCGTCTGGATCGCCCGGGCGAGAAAAATCGTGGCCAGAGGCAGAGCCGCCGCCAGCAGGCCAAGAATCAGAATCGGAAAGTAGTTGGCCACCTGAGCGGTCATTCTATCGGACGGAAAAAAGGAATCAACCCGCATCCCCCGACGTCGCCGACGCGGCGAGACCCGGAGCGGCGACGCCGCGCGACTGCACGAGGACGGAGATCTCGTCGCCCATTCCCTCGGGGTCGACGAGGCGATAGGCGCGCCAGCGCGAAGCGTCGTCCGGAGTGAAATCGAAGACGCCCGATTCGACGAGGAAGCGGCCCTGGCGCGAGATGCCTTCGGTCGTCAGCCCCTCCGCCTCTCCGGCCTCGATCAACAGGTCCCAGTGCACGTGCGCGGTCAGGTCGACCTGCCCCGGCCGCGAAAGGGGGTCTCCCCGGCGCAGGCCCGCGAAATGCACCGCGAGAGTCCCGTGCCGGCGCGCCGTCGCATGGTAGAGGACGGGCGAGCGGTGTCCGTAGTCGAAGGAGACGAGAGACCCGCGGCCGAGCGCGCGCGCGAGGATCCGGTGGAGCGGGGCGGCTCCGAAGGAGATCTCGCCGACCTGTCCCGCCTCCATCGCGACGCCATAGCGCTCGAGATGCTCCCGGTACGCGTCGGGCGCGGCCGCCGTGCGCCAGACGAACGCATCGCTCTCGAAATCGACGCGGAGCTCCTGAAGTCCGCGCGCGGAACCCGTCACGCGCACGACCGGGAGGGCGTCGTAGAGCTCGTTCGAGAAGATCCAGCCGTTGACGCTCCCCTCGGGCAGCTCCTTCGGAGAATCGAGAGCCCGCAGTCCCCGTGGAAAAGGCCGCCGGAGGAGAGTCTGCCGCGCGCCCGCGCTGCGCTCGACGGCCGTCAGCCGGACGCGCTCGAAGACATCCGGGTCGTTCGCCTCGAGCGCCGCCGAGAACTCCTCCAGGAACTTCCCCTCCCCCGCGCCGACCTCGACGAAATCGAGCGCGCCTTCGAACTCCCGCGCCTGCGCCGCGAACCGTCGCGCGAGGGAGCGAGCGAAGGCGGGCGAGATCCACGGCGAGGTCACGAAATCGCCTCGCTCGCCGATCGAAGCGCCGCGGGAGTAATACCCCTCCTCGGCGTCGTAGAGCGCTGCGGCCATGAAGTCTCGGAACGAGATCGGGCCTTCCCGGGCGATGCGCTCGCGGAGACGATCGGTCAGTGACAAGGGACTCTCGATTATATTTTCCGAGGCGATGCAAAGCTGTCCGCTTCGCGCCGGGGCCGTTCTGGCGGCGGCGGTCTTTCTGCTGACGCCGGCGTGCGCTTCACGGCGAAACGGCCCCCTCCCGACGCTCGAGGACTACTCGGACGGGACTTCCGTCTGGGCGGACGAATTCCTGGCCGACTGGAAATCGGGCGCGGCGAACCGGGATCTCTACGCGGGCGACTTCCGGTGGGCCGGACCGCTTCCGGCCGCGGGTCTCGTGACCGCGCCCTCACGCCCTCCCCTCTCGCTCGGAGTCTATCGGGCGTCCGGCGACGCATCGCGCGAGTCCATCTCCGGCAGCGCCGGCAGCGCCGCTCTCCGCGAACGCCTGCGGGAGGTGCGCGGACGCTTCTCGAAGCTCGGCCGGACGGAGTCCATCCTCTTCGATTTCCGCCGGCGGGGCGCCGAGCGCGAGATCGTGCTCGGAATCCTCCTGACGGGAACGGGCGCCGGCGGCGAGCTGCGCCAGGAGGGCGGCAAGGTGCGCCTCCGTCTGACGCGAGAGGCGCCGGGACGTCCGTGGAAAGCCGCCGCCGGCTCGGTCGGAGAGTGGATGAGCGCGTCGGCGTCTGAGCCGCTCTTCGAGGAGCGCGCCGCCGCGGCGGGACTCGGCCGTCCGCACCGCGCGTTCCTTCCGAACGCGGCAAGGAATGTCCCCATCCCCGGAGAGCACATGCCGCCCGGCGCCGCCGTGCTCGACTTCGACGGCGACGGCCGGGACGACCTCTTCGTCGCGGGCGGCGACGGCAACCGCCTGTACCGCAACCTCGGCAATGGAAAATTCGAGGACGTCGCCGGGCGCGCCGGCGTCGCAGGACAGCCGGGGGAGGGCGTCGGCGCGCTCGCCTTCGATTTCGACAATGACGGACGGCCGGATCTCTACGTCACGTACCTCGACCGGCCGAATTTGCTCTTCCGCAATCTCGGCGACGGCACGTTCGAAGAGGTCGGGAAGAAAGCGGGCGTTGCGCTCTCGAACTACTGCACGGCGGCCGCTGCGCTCGACTACGACCGGGACGGGCTGCCGGACCTCTACGTCCTGGTCTACGGCCCGCGCGACCGCGGCCCGAACATCCAGGCGAACAACGCGCCGCCGAACCACCTCTTCCACAACAACGGGGACGGCACGTTCACGGACGTGACGTCGGCGTCGCGCACCGGCGACACGGGATGGGGGCTGGCGCTCGAGTGCGCGGACCTGGACGGCGACGGCTGGCCGGACATCTACGTCGCCAACGACTTCGGGAACCACACGTACCTCCACAACGAAAGGAACGGCACGTTCAGGAATCTCGCGCGGCGCGCCGGGATCCTGGACCCCGGATTCGGCATGGGCGTGGCGATCGACGACGTCGAGGGGAACGGAAAGCTCGACCTCTACGTCTCCAACTATTCCTTCCCGATGAAGTGGTTCCTGAAGGACCCGCGCTTCCCGATGCCGGAGTTCCCGTACTCGCTCGGCCGCCCCCTGGTCTGGCGGCGGCTCACGGCGCTCGCGCGCGGGTCTTCCCTCTTCCGCCCGCGGGGCGACGGGACTTTCGAGCGCGTCTCGGAGGAGGCGGGCGTCGACGACACGTCGTGGTCGTGGGGATGCGTGTTCGTGGACGCGGACATGGACGGCAGGCCCGACCTCTTCGTCGTCAACGGCATGGTGACGGGAAAAAACGTCAAGGAGCGGGAGATCGACTTCTGGAACACCATGAGCGCGGAGTACAGGAAGTTCGAGAAGGGCATCGCGACCGCGGACTTCGGAGACGACTCGCTCTGGGGGCGGCCGCCCAAGCGCTTCTACCGGAACCTGGACGGGCGCCGGTTCGCCGAGATCGCCGCGGTGACGGGACTCGAGTCCGACGCGAACCAGCGGGGCCTCGTCGTGCTCGACGCAGACGGCGACGGCGCGCCGGATCTCTTCGCGACGGGGTTCCTCCAGCCCCCCTCGCTCTGGATCAACCGCAACCCGTCGCGCGCCCGCGCCCTCGTCGTCACGCTCGAAGGCGACCCGAAGGGGCCGGGCCCCTGGCGCTCCACCCGCGACGCTCTGGGGGCCGTCGTGACCGTCGAGGCCGGCGGGTTGAAGCGCGCCCAGGTCGTGGCGGCGGGCTCATCGTTTCTCTCCTCGAGCGCGATCGCGCTCTTCTACGGACTCGGAGACGCATCGAAGGCGGACCTCGTGACGGTCCTCTGGCCCTCCGGCCGAAAGGCAGAGCGCCGGGACGTGCCAGCGGGCCGGCTCCTGCTGCGGGAGTCGGACCCTTAGTCCCTGAGCCGGCCAAAAACCGGCAGGCGTGGGCTTGGGATAGCCTTCCGCGCGTGAAGCAGCACGTCCTCCTCGCGGTTCTCGCTCTGCTCGTGGTCACCGGCCCCTCGTGCGGCCCGCGGGTGGTCGTCGCGCGGCTCGGTTCACCGACTCCGGGCGCCGCCGCGGCGCCCGTCCCGACGGCGACGCCGATGCCGCGCACCGCCGTCCCCGCGCCGGTGGAGAGGACACCGACGCCCGTGGCCCCGACTCCCTCTCCCGCGCCCCCGACGCGCGTTCCGTCTCCCGTGGCGACGCGCATGACGACCGCGCCCGCCGCGACCGTCACGGCTGTTCCGGCTGTCCCGCCGACGGCCACGGCCGCGCCCCGGCCGACCTCCGCTCCGCCGCCCACGATCGCGGCGACGAGACCCGCTCCGGAAGCCGTCAGCGCCGCTCCGCGAGCGACCGCCGTCCCGGAACCCGTGGCGACCCCGGCGGCTCCGGCGCCTCCCACAGCGCGTCCGAGCTCTGTGCCGACGCGGGTCCCCGCCACGGCCGTCCCTCCAACTTTTATCCCGACCGTCCGGCCGACTGCACCCGCCCCGACGGCCGCCGTTCCGACAGCCGTGCCGTCCGTTCCGACCCCGCGCCCGGCGGCCACCGTCGCGCCCTCGCCCGCCCCGGCGCGTCCGACTCCCCCGCCGACCTCGCCGCCCGCTCCGACTCCGACGCGGGCGATCACGGCCACGGCCCAGCTCCGTCCGACTCCTCCCCCGACGCGGGAGCCGGGGGCCTCCAGCGCCGCTCCCGCCGAGCCGCCGCCGACTCCCGCTTCGACGCCATCTCTCGCGTCACCGGTTCTCGGCAGCTGGACCTTCCGCGCGCGTTCGGCGGACCGCGAGATCGGCGGCAGCTTCCGGTTTTTCAACCAGCGCGGCGCCCTCGCGGGCGCCTACGTGGCCCCGAGCGGGCGCGAGACTCCGCTCACGGACTTGAACGTCCAGGGAGAAAAGATCTCGTTCGGGATCCCCGGCGCCGTCGGCACGTGGCAACTGATCGGCGTCCTCTCGGGCGACCGGATCAACGGGACGTTCGAGACGATCTCGGGCGTCGTGCCATGGACTGCGGTGCGCGGCGCGCCTCCGACTCCGCCTTCGTCCCCGGCGCCCGTTTCCCCGACGCCGCGATAAGCCGTCCTGAAGGGCGCGACCCGCGCGCCTTCAGACGAGCGGCGTTCCCTGCAGCAGCCAGATCTCGAAGATCACGGCGACGATCGTGACGAAGATCCCCAGGATCGCCACGGCCGCGGCGCCGAGCTCGACGCGCAGCTCGGAGGGGGCGTGTCCAAAACGGCGCTCGAGCCACTCCCGCGCCGCGGCGGGGCGCATCGAGCCGTAACCTCCGACCGTGGAGAGGAGCAGGCCGAGTCCGAGCGCGAGAGCGATGGCGATACCGCGAGTCAAGAGGAAGTCCCTCCGTTTGACGCCACGATCGCTTCTGGCTGAGAGCTGACAGCTGACAGCTGACAGCTACCCCGCCGCCGCCGCTGCTTCCTTCTCCTGCGCGTCGACGACGGCGATCGCCGCCATATTGACGATGTCGGCGACCTCGACGCCGCGCTGGAGGACGTGGACCGACTTCTTCATCCCGAGAAGGATCGGACCGATGGCCTCCGCGCCCGCGAGGCGCCACACGAGCTTGTAGGCGGCGTTGGCGGACTGGAGGTCCGGGAAGATCAGGACGTTCGGGCGCCGCACGGTCGACCACGGGTAGTCGTTCTCGAGCATCTCGGGGACGACCGCCGTGTCCGCCTGCATCTCTCCGTCGATCGCGATGTCCGGGCGCGCGAGCTTCACGATCTCGACCGCCCGCTTCACCTTCAGGGCGTCCTCGTGCTGGTTCGAGCCGAAGTTCGAAAACGCGATCATCGCGACGCGCGGCTCGATGTCGAAGCGCCGCACCGCGTCGGCGGTCAGAAGCGCGATCTCGGCCAGGTCCTCCGCGGAGGGGTCGATGTTCACCGTCGTGTCGGCGAAGAAGAAACTCCGGTCCTTGAGCACCAGGATGTAGAGGCCCGAGACGCGCTGGACCCCCGGCGCGGTCCCGACGATCTGGAGCGCGGGGCGGATCGTGTCGGGGTAATACTGCGTCAACCCCGAGATCACGCCGTCGGCGTCCCCGGCGTCGAGCATCAGGGGCCCGAAATAGTTGCGCACGCGCGCCAACTTCTGCGCGTCCTCGACCGTCACCCCGGAACGCCGCCGCAGCTCCTCGAGCCGCTTCGCGTAGCGCGGCAGCCGGTCGGACGTCTCCGTGTGGATGAAATCGATCTTGTCCATCGGCAGCTGGAGGTCGCGGGCGGTCTTTTCGATGTGAGCCTCTCGCGCCAGCAGGATGGGCCGGCAGATGCCCTCTTCCGCGAGAATCTTGGCCGCACGCAGGATCTTGGGATGCTCGCCCTCCGGGAAGACGATTCGCTTGGGGTTCGCGCGCGCCTTCTCGATGACGATGTTCACCACCTCGCGCGACCTCGAAATCATCGCCTCGAGTCGCCGAAGATACGCGGGCATGTCGGTGATCGGCTTCCGCGCGACGCCGGACATCATCGCCGCCTCCGCCACCGCGGGCGCGACCCAGAGCAGCACCCGGTGGTCGAAGGGCTTGGGGATGAGGTACTCGCGTCCGAAACGGAAGCTCTCGCCCCCGTACGCCTTCGAGACGGCGTCGGGCACGTCCATCCGGGCGAGCGCAGCCAGAGCCTGCGAGGCGGCCTTCTTCATCTCCTCGTTGATCTCCGTCGCCGCGACGTCGAGCGCGCCGCGGAAGATGAAGGGAAAGCCGAGCACGTTGTTCACCTGATTCGGATAGTCGCTGCGCCCCGTCGCCATGATCACGTCGGGCCGGGCGGCGCGGGCCTCCTCCGGCGTGATCTCGGGCTCGGGGTTCGCGAGGGCGAAAACGATCGGGTCGCGCGCCATCGCCTTCAGCATCTCGCCGGTGACGATGCCTTTCGTCGAGAGCCCGACGAAGACGTCCGCCCCCACGAGCGCATCGGCCAGCGTGCGTTCGGAAGTCTCGACGGCGAACTGGGCCTTGTACTTGTTCATGTCGCCGGTGCGGCCCGCGTAGATGACTCCGCCCTTGTCCACCATGCGGAGGTTCTCGGGGCGCACCCCGTACGAGAGGTACAGCTTCGCGCACGCGATTGCCGACGCGCCCGCGCCGACGAAGACGACCTTGGCGTCCGCGATCTTCTTGCCGGCGATCTCCAGGCCGTTGATGAGCGCGGCGGCCGAGATGATCGCGGTGCCGTGCTGGTCGTCGTGGAAGACGGGAATCTTGAGCCTCTTGCGGAGCTGCTCCTCGATCTCGAAGCACTCGGGCGACTTGATGTCCTCGAGGTTGATTCCCCCGAACGTCGGAGCGATGCGGGCGACGGTGTCGATGAACGCCGCCGGGTCCAGCTCGTCCACCTCGATGTCGAACACGTCGATGTCCGCGAAGCGCTTGAAGAGGATGCCCTTCCCCTCCATGACCGGCTTCGACGCGAGCGCGCCGATGTTCCCGAGCCCCAGCACCGCCGTCCCGTTGGAGATGACGCCCACGAGGTTGCCCTTGGCGGTGTATTCGTAGGCCATCTCGGGGTCTTTCTCGATCTCCAGGCACGGGACCGCGACCCCGGGGCTGTACGCGAGCGAGAGGTCTTCCTGCGTCCGGCACGGCTTCGTCGCGACGACCTCGATCTTGCCCTTGCGGCCGCTCCGGTGGTATTCGAGCGCCTCTTCCGCCGTCGTCTTTCTCATCGGGCCAGCTCCTCGAGGGCCTTCCGGACGGCCTCGACGGCGCCGTCCTTCGGCACCAGGCTCACCTTCTTGTCGTGGCGGGTGACGATCTCGAAGTTTCCGTCCTTGAGCGCCCGGCCTCCCACGTTGACGCGAAGGGGAAACCCGAGCAGGTCCGCGTCCTTGAACTTCACCCCGGGCCTCTCGTCCCGGTCGTCGTAGAAGACCTCCGTCCCCGCGGCGGAGAGCGCTTCGTACAGCGCGTCGCCCGCCTGCCGCGTCGCCTCATCCGCCGAGTTCAGCGACACGATCTCGACGGCGAAGGGCGCCAGCGCGAGCGGCCAGACGATCCCGTCGCCGTCGTGGTGCTGCTCGATCGCGGCCGCCATCGTGCGGCCGACGCCGATCCCATAGGTCCCCATGACGGCGGGCCGGGTCTCGCCCTTCTCGTCCGTGAATTCGCACTTCAGGGCGGTCGAATATTTCGTTCCCAGCTTGAAGATGTGGCCGACCTCGATCCCGCGCGCGATCTCCAGGGGCTTTCCGCAGCGCGGGCAGGGATCTCCCGTCCGCGCCTGCGCGATCACGGCCCAGTCGGTGACCCGGGCGTCGCGGTCCATCGCGAAGCCGCGGACGTGCCAGTCGCGCCGGCCCGCCCCCGTGACCGCGTTGACGGCGCCGCGCACGGACTCGTCGGCGATGACCCTGAGACCCTCGGGCAGAGCGTGCGGCCCGACGAAGCCCACGGGCGCGCCCGTCGCCGGCTCGACCTTCTCTTCCGTGGCGAGAGCCAGGTGGTCGACACCCAGCGCGTTCTTCAGGGCGACCTCGTTGGCGTCGAGGTCTCCCCGAACGAGCGCGACCACGAAGCCCTTCTCCGTCTCATAGACCAGGCACTTGATCATCCGGGACGCGGTGATCCCGAGAAACTCGACGACCGAGTCGATCCCGCCGCGGCCCGGCGTCTCGACCTCCTGAAGCCCGGTGATCGTCTCGTCCTCCCAGGGCACGGGCCGAGGTCCCGTTCGGGCCTTCTCGAGGTTCGCGCCGTACCCGCACGCAGGGCACCGCACGACCGCGTCCTCTCCGGTCGAGGCGAGCACCATGAACTCCTGCGAAGCGCTTCCGCCGATCGCCCCGGAATCCGCGTCGACCACCGTGAAGTCGAGCCCGCACCGCTCGAAGATGCGGCGGTAGGCCGCGTCCTGCGCGCGATAGGAGCGGTCCAGGCCCTCGGGGTCGGCGTCGAAGGAGTATCCGTCGTACATGAGGAATTCGCGGCCCCGCATCAGGCCGAAGCGCGGCCGGATCTCGTCCCGGAACTTGGTGCGAATCTGGTAGAGCGTCACGGGAAGCTGGCGGTACGACGTGACCCCCGCGCGGACCATCGACGTGACGGCCTCTTCCGCCGTGGGAGCCAGACAGTATTCGCCGCCCTTGCGGTCCGTCAGATGAAACAGGATCTCCTCGGCCGCGTAACGCGACCAGCGCCCGCTCTCCTCCCAGAGCTCCCGCGGCTGGAGGATCGGCAGCTCGACTTCGAGGGCTCCCGCGCGGTTCATCTCCTCCCGGACGATCGTCTCGGCTTTCCGGTGCGCCTTCAACCCGAGAGGCGTGAGCGAGTAGACCCCCGCGGACACGCGGCGGAGCATCCCCGCCCGCGTGAGCAGGATGTGCGAGACGGCGTCCGCGTCCGCCGGGACCTCACGGACGGTCTGCAGGAAGAATCGAGACCAGCGCATTTGGAATTCGGGAAGATACCGCAGAAGACGGGAGATGGTAGGCGGGAGGCGATAGGCGGGTCCGGGAGACAGGGCCGGGAGCCGACGACCCACGGAAGAGAGACGGCCGCGGTACTCCCCAGTTAACTGGATCGGGAATCGATTCAGAAGGGTGGTCCTGATTTCCAAACTTCTCGGGCTGAAAGCTGACAGCTGACAGCTGACAGCAGACAGCTTTCAACCTTTCCGGCTCGCGGTCGCGGGCTCCTTCTTCTTGGTGCCGAACTTCTCGATGAGCCGCATGTTGGAGCGCACCTGCTGGAGCATGCGGTCTTCGAGCGCCCCGCCGCGGGCGACGGTTTTCGCGCGAGTGAAGGCCGCCTTCGCCTCGTCGGGGCGTCCGGCGGCGAGGTACGCCATCCCGAGATGGTGGAAGGTCGTCGGCTGCGCCGCGCGCTCGCTCGATTTGCGCAGGCAATCGATCGCCCGCTCGAACTCGTTGCGCTTGTAGTGCACCCAGCCGAGCGCGGCGAGCGGGTACGGTTTCAGCTCGTCGGGCGCCGCCGAGAGCGCGCGGCCGGCGTATTCGAGCGCCGAGTCGAGGTCCTCTCCCGAATCCGCCAGCGCCGTCGCGAGCTCGTAGTAGCCGATCGCCTGGGAGGTCTTGGCCGGGTGGCTCTCCAGAAACTCCCGGACGAAACGCGTCGCTTCGTCCGTCTTGCCTTCGGCGCGGAGCGCCTCCGCCAGCGTCGAGCAGGCCGCCGCGGCGACCACGTCCTCGGGCTCGGACGCGAGCACGGCGCGGCAGGCGGCGATCGCCTCCTGCCACAGGCCGAGCGACGCGGAGAGGAGCGCGAAAGAGATCCGGATGGTGGAATTCGCGGGCTCCGCCTCGAGGGCCTTCTTGTAGAGCGCGTGGGCAGTGTGGAGAGAGCCGAGAGTGACCGCCTCTTCGGCCTCGCGATAGGCGTCGCCGCCGGGGCCGTCCACGTGCGGCAGCGAATACCGCCGCCGGCGCTCGAGAAGCCGCACCGCCTCCTGGTACTCGAGCCGCTTGGGATTCTTCTCGAGCGCCTGCTGGAAGCAATCGAGCGCGCGCTTGGTCCAGTTCTTCTCGAGGTAGCAGAGCCCGAGCTGAAAGACCGCCTCCTCCGAGTCGGGCTGGTCCCGGTGCGCCTCCTCGAAAGTCTGGATCGCGCGGTTCAGCTCCCCCTTCTCGCGCAGCACCGTGCCGAGAAGGACCTGCGCGGAGATGACGGGCGCGGCGTCCAGAGCCCGGCGCAGCTCCCGCTCGGCCTCGTTCCACCGCGACCCGTTCGCGTAGAGCGCACCGAGGGCGAAGTGCGGGAGGAAGGCATCCGGCTTGCGGTCGATAGCGCGCTTCAGGAGCGACTCCGCGTTGACCGCATCGCCCTCTTCCGACGACGCGATCCCCGAATAGACGAGCGACTCGAAGTGCATCGGGTCCACCGCGAGGATCCGTTTGAAGAAGACGCCCGCGCGCTTCAGGTCGCCCCCGGAGAAATAGGTCTCGGCCAGGTAGAACGCGAGCTCCACGTTCTGCCGGTCCGAGCGGGAGAGCTCCTCGAGCGCCCGGACGCCGCGGTCCGAATCGAGCGCGAGGATCGCGAACTCCGCCTCGCGAAGCCGGCGGATGAAGTTTTCGCGCTCGAGCCCCGCGTACCCGGCGATGATCCGGTCGCGCCGCTCCAGAAAGCGGTCCTTCTTCTCGACCGCCTGCATCCTTTCGTCCATCTTCGTTTCCCAGAGATCGAGAACCTCCTCGGAGCGCACGGCTCCGGAGCGCTCGAGCGTCTCCTGGAGCGCCAGGATTCCCGTGTGGGCGACGAAAAGGTTCTTTTCGAGGTTCGCAACCGACTCGAGAAGCGTCTTCAGCGCCTCCGCGGTCCTCTTGACCACGTCTTCGAGCGTCGAGATGCGCTCTAAGAGATGCTCGTCGAAGGGAATCTCTTCGGCCGGTTCGCCGGACTCGTCCACCACCCCGACGCCGGAGAGCACGAGCAGCTTCGAGTGGCAGCGCTCGCAGAACTCCTCGTCGTCTCGATTCTTCAGACCGCAGACCTGGCAGAACATATTTAGTTATCAGCTCTCAGCCGTTTCGGGGCGCCGCGGCGGGACGAGACGGGTACTCGTAGAAGCCCTTGCCCGACTTCCGGCCCAGCCACCCGGCATCGACCATTTTCACGAGCAGCGGGCTCGGCCGGTACCGCGGATCGCCGAAGCCGTTCTGCAGCACCCGGAGGATCGACAGGCATGTATCGAGACCGATGAAATCGGCGAGGGAGAGCGGCCCCATCGGATGATTCATGCCGAGCTTCATGATCGTGTCGATCGCGTCGCGGGTCGCGACGCCTTCCCGCAGAGCCTCGATCGCCTCGTTGATCATCGGCATCAGGAGGCGATTCGAGACGAAGCCGGGGTCGTCGTTGCAGAACACGGGGGTCTTCCCCATCCGACGCGCGAGGCCCTCGACCGCGGACGCGGTCTCGTCGGACGTGGCGATTCCGCGAATCACCTCGACGAGCTCCATCACCGGGACGGGGTTCATGAAGTGCATGCCGATGAATCGGCCGGGCCGCCCCGTCACCGCGGCGAGGCGGGTGATCGAGATCGAGGACGTGTTCGACGCGAAGATCGTCTCGGGCGGGCAGAGGCCGTCGAGCTTCCGGAACAGTTCGGCTTTCGCCGCCTCGTTCTCGACGATCGCTTCGACCACGAGTTGGGCGCCCGCGACGGCGCGGGAGAGGTCCGCGGTCTGTTTCAGCCTTCCCAGGGCGCCGGACTTCTCCTCCGGCGTGCGCTTGCCTTTCGCGATCTCCCGGTCGAAGTTCTTCTCGATGACGGAGCGCGCCCGCGCGACCAGCGATTCCTCGACGTCCGTCAGCGTGACATCGAGCCCCGCCGCCGACGCGACGTGAGCGATGCCACCGCCCATCTGTCCCGCGCCGACCACCGCCAGGGTCCGGATGTCCATCGAAGGCTGACTCTATGGCGGAGGGCGGAGGGGGGTAAAGCCTTATGAGCTTTCCGCTGTCAGATCGCTGATCGCTGATAGCTGACAGCTGATAGCTGACAGCTGACAGCTGCTACTCCTACGCGACGACTGTTCCCACTCGGATCCGCGGCGTGCCGAAGCGCGAGGAGAAGGCGATCCCGACGGCCACGATCGACGCCGCGCTCCACAGCACGCCGCCGACGAGCGGAAGAAGAGACGCCGCGGCGAGAAGTCCGAACCCGCAGGCGAGCGCGGCCGGGCGCCGCGGAGGCGACACGTTCTTGAGGACCTTCTGGCCGAGGAGGAGAAAGAGCGCCGCCATGCCGAAGACTTTTGCGGCGACCGCGAGCGCGGCGAAGACGAGCGCGATCGGAACGGAGACCGCCGATGGCAGCAGCGCCAGCGCGGCCGCCGCGGCGAGGAAGAGCGTCAGGACCCCGAGGGCGCCGGCGAGAAGCGCGCCCGCCCAATCCCGCTCGGCCGCCGCGGCGGCGCGGGCGAACGGGGACCCCAGCATCCAGAGCAGCAGGAGCGACGCGAGGAGCCAGAGGGACAGCGCCATCATCCGGAGGCCGCGGGCGGCGGCGGCGGACCCGGCGCTTTCCCACGGAGCGCGGTGCATCTCCTCGAGGTACAGGCGGAGGAGAGAGCCCGGCGTCGACACCCTTCCCGACACGGGCAGAGCGCCGGGGCGGGCGGGGGAGGCGTCCCCTCCGAACACCGACAGGTTCCCGTCCACGGATCCCGCGGGATTGAATCGCACGTCTCCGCCCCAGACGATCACGTTTCCGGACACGCGGGCGCCGACCGTCACGTCCGAAAACACGGCAACGACGTTGCCGTTCACGGGCTCGGAGATCGTGAGGTCCCGCCCGACCGAGGTGCGCGGGGAAGTCGGTGAAGAGGTGGAGCGCGAGGCGGCGGCCTTCGCGGTTTCCGGGGCGGCTAGCGTCGCCGCGGTGAAGAGAGTGAGGAGGAGACTCCCGATCATCCGCGGCGCGCGGCCCGGGCGAGCACGCGGCGGAACCCGAAGGCGGCCGGAGCGAGGAGCAGGAGCGCGAGAGCGCCGAGCGGCGCCTCGAGCCGTGCCGCAGAGGACAGGGCCTCCCAGGCGGCGGGCGCCGTGGAGAGCGCGTCGGAAAGAGAGCGGAACGTGGCGCGTGCGAGCCCGGCCAGAGGGGCGAGCGCGGAAAGCCCCAGCGCCGCCTGGTCGCCGGCCGTCAATCCCGGCGCCGCCAGCAGGGCGAAGCCCGCCGTGAAAACGAGGAGCCCGCCGCCGGCCGGAGGCGCCCACAGCCGCAGGCTGCGTCTTTCGCGGGCGGAGAAGGGCCGGATCCGGACCACCCGGTCCGCCAGGTCCGTCGCTCCGGACGGAGGAGCCACCTCGCCCGATCCCGAGACGGCCTCGAGCCGGCGCAGGAGCGTTCGGGCCTCCTCGACGGCTGTCGCGCACGGGCCGCAGACCGAGGCGTGCGCCGACGCGTCGCCCGCGAGAATCCCCTCCTCGCCGGCGGCAAGCGCCTCCGTATCAAGGGGATCGAGGGGTCTCACGCAATCGTTCAAGAAAGTTCTCCTGCCAGCCTGTCCTTCAATACGGCTCTGGCGCGAAAGAGTTTGTTTTTGACCGTCCCGAGGGGCATCCCTTTCATCTCCGCGATCTCTTCATACGACAAACCCGTGAAATGCCTCAGCGCAATCAGCTCCCGGAACTCCTCGGGGAGCCCCTGGATGGCCCGGGCGATGGCGTCTCCGCGCTCCATGTTCCGGAGGATGGCATACGGGTCGAGCTCCGCGCTCTTGTACTCCGGAGAGGACAGCGCCTGCCCGTCGGGGTCCCGGACCTCCAGGGGCACGGTCCGGGGCCGCCGCTTGCGCAGGTGGTCGATGGCGGCATTGCCGGCGATTCGGAAGAGCCAGGTCGAGAACTTGTACTCGGGGTTGTACCGATCGAGCGCCTGGAACACTTTGACGAAGATCTCCTGGGAGAGGTCGAGCGCGTCGTCGCGATTTCCGACCATCCGGGCGACGTGCGAGAGCACGCGCGCCTGGTATCGGCGGACGAGGACGTCGAAGAGATCCTCTTCGCCGCCCAGAATGCGCCGCACGATCTCGCCGTCGGCGAGCGCTGTGTCGGACGCGGGGTCTCTGGTGTTCAAGGAAGATCGAAGGGTCGGCCGGATTCAATGCGCTACAATCCCGCCCCCATTCTATTGAACGGGCGCGCTGCCCGGCGAGGAGTGATCGTAGTGGAACCAGCGACGATCGAACCGAAGTTCCCCACCATCGGCTCGTCTCCCCAGGGCGTCGACTCCGCCAACCCCTTCGAAGAGATGATGTCGAGGTTCGATCTGGCCGCCCAGAAGCTCGGCCTCGACCCGGGCCTCTACAAGGTTCTGCGGGAGCCCGTCCGCGAAACCAAGGTCTCGATCCCGATCGCGATGGACGACGGACGCATCGAGGTCTTCATCGGCTATCGCGTCCTCCACAATATCGCCCGCGGGCCGGGCAAGGGCGGGATTCGCTACGACAAGAACGTGAACCTCGACGAGGTGCGTGCGCTCGCGGCGTGGATGACGTGGAAGTGCGCCGTGGTGAACATTCCGTTCGGAGGGGCCAAGGGCGGAGTGATCTGCGACCCGGGAAGCCTCTCGCGCGCGGAGCTCGAGAAGATCACTCGCCGCTACACCGCGGAGCTGATGGACCAGTTCGGCCCGGAAAAGGATGTCCCCGCCCCGGATATGGGGACGAACCCCCAGATGATGGCCTGGATCATGGACACGTACTCCATGCACGCGCGCCACACGGTCACGTCGGTCGTGACCGGGAAGCCGCTCTCTCTCGGCGGCTCCCGCGGGCGCGTCGAGGCCACCGGCCGCGGCCTGATGCTGATCTGCCGGGAAGCGGCTCCCCTGCGCGGCCTGACCCTCGCCGGCAGCCGCGTCGTCGTCCAGGGTTTCGGCAACGTCGGGTCGATCGCGGCGCGGATGTGCCACGAGGCGGGAGCGAAGATCATCGCGGTCTCCGACATCGGCGGCGGCATCGTCAACGAGGCGGGGCTCGACATGGCGGCTCTCGTCGCCCACTACGAGAAGGCGCGGAGCTTCGACGGGTTCCCCGGAACCTCCCGGATCACGAACACGGATCTCCTGGAGCTCGACACGGACATTTTGATCCCGGCCGCGAACGAGAACCAGATCCGCGGCAAGAACGCGGGCAACATCAAGGCAAAGATCATCGTCGAGGGCGCCAACGGGCCGACGACGCAGAAGGCGGACGAGATCCTGAACCGAAACGGCACGCTGGTGGTCCCCGACATCCTCGCCAACGCCGGCGGCGTCACCGTGTCCTATTTCGAGTGGGTGCAGGACCGCGCCGGGTTCTTCTGGCGCGAGAGCGAGGTCAACGAGCGGCTCGAAGACATCATGGTCCAGTCGTTCCGAGACGTCGCCAACATGGCGGAGAAATACAGCGTGAGCTTCCGCATCGCGGCCTACATGCTCGGGATCTCGCGGGTCGCCCACGACACGATGGTGCGCGGGCTGTACGCGTAAGGCGGTTCAGCGTTGAGCGTCGAGCGTTAAGCGTTGCGAGTCAATCGGACGAACGGGTGATTCCTCGACGTTGAATTCCGGTCTCAAACTCTCGACTCTCGACTCTTACGCTTAAGCTCAATCCGCTTTCCGCGAACTCTCACCTCAGCGTGATTTTCGGCTTGAGCTCCGGCATCTCCTCCGCCAGCCGCCGCTCGAGCTCCGGGATCGTCGCTTCGACCGGTTTCTTCCACGCGGGGTCCAGCAGGGAGATCGTCAACCGCCGCCCCGTGAGCCCCGTCGGCTGAATCTTTCGCGACAGCGGCTCGCCGACGATGCGCCCCCACCGCGAGCGGAGCCAGAGGAGCGCCGTGTCGCCCTTGCTCATGCGGCGGAGCAGGCCGTCGGCGAGCGCATCGAGACGGACGAACGAATCGGGCGGGCGGGGTCTCATGATTCCTCACGGATTCTCTCCCGGGCGGTCCCGGGCGCGACGGGGCGCAGCGGTTTTTCCCCGGAAAGCACGCGCCGGACGTCTTCCACCACCATCCGAGCCATCTCCCGCCGGGTCTCCAGGGTCGCGCTTCCGGCGTGCGGCATCAGCACGACGCGGTCGTCGTCGACTAAGGCCGGCGTGATCCCCGGCTCGTTCTCGTAGACGTCGAGTCCCGCCCCGGCGATTCGCCGCTCGTCGAGCGCGCGCGTCAGCGCGGTCTCGTCGATCAGCGCGCCTCGCGCGGTGTTCAAGAGAAAGGCCCCGGGCTTCATGCGCGCGAAAGTCTCGCGCGTGAAGAGCCTTCTCGTCTCGTCGTTCAACGGCAGGTGGAGTGAGACGACGTCCGACCGCCGCAGCAGCTCGTCGAACGAGACGCGAGGCGGGTCGTCCGGGTCGTCTTCGTCCCGCGCCGAGCGGCCGAACGCGATCACCGTCATGCCGAACGCCTTGGCGCGGCGCGCGACCGCCCGGCCGATGCGGCCAGGGCCCGCGATGCCGAGCACCTTGTTCTTCAGGTCCGTCCCGAGGAGAAGATCCGGCTTCCATCCGGAGTATCCGCCGGCCCGCACGAGGCGGTCTCCTTCCAGCACCCGGCGCGCCAGCGTGAGCAGAAGCGCCATCGTCAGGTCCGCGGTCGCGTCCGTGAGGACGTTCGGCGTGTTCGTGACGACGACGCCGCGCGCCGCCGCGGCCGCCCGGTCGATGTTGTCGACCCCCACCGCGTACTGCGCGACGATCTTCAGCTTCTTCGCGTTGCGGAAGACGGCTTCGGTCACGGGGTCCGACACGATCGAGATCAAAGCGTCGGCATCCGCCGCTTCCGTCGCGAGCTCGAGCTCCGTCGGGGCGTACCCCATGACCCGGACCTCGAACTCGGGAGCGAGCGTCGAGAGCGACGGTTCCGGCAGCTCGCGCGTCGAGAGGACGACAGGCTTCACTTACCGCTGCCCCGGACCTGGAGGAACCGGCCGCCGAAGAAGATCCCGGCGCCGACCGCCAGGAGCACGAGCTCCCCGCGGACGTTCCCGCCCAGAACTCCCGTGAAGAATCCAAACCCCGTCACGAGAAGTCCCAGAAACTGCAGCGCGCGCGCGAAGGAATACATGGCGGTCGGCCGCTCACCGGGGCGCGCCGGACACGGACACGGAGACGCGCAGGATGCGCTCTCCCTGCCCGATCCTCTCGAGCGCGGACTGCCCGTCGATGACCTGTCCGAAGACCGTGTACAACCCGTTCAGGTGCGGCTGGGGGGAATGCGTCGCGAACCACTGGCTTCCGCCGGTGTCCGCCCCGGAGAGCGCCATACCGACGGCGCCGCGCCCGTACTCGAGCGGATTGATCTCGTCGCGGATCTCGTAGCCGGGGCCGCCATTGCCCGTTCCCGTCGGGTCGCCGTCCTGGAGCACGAAGTTCGGGACGACCCGGTGGATGCGCACGCCGTCGAAGTAGTGCCGCTCCGCCAGAGAGATGAAATTCACCACGGTGAGCGGCGCGGATTCGCCGGCGAGGCGGATCGTGAAGCTGCCGGCGGCGGTCTCGACACGCGCCTGCCACGGCTGTCTCGCCCGCTCGGCCAGCGCGGCGTAATCCGCACGCGAGCGGCCGGTCACGTATTCGGGGACAGGCAGGTCCGCCCGGGCCCGGCCGAAGACCGTGACGAGCGACTTGCGGGCGAGCCTCGCCGGAAGAGTCCTGCCTCCGTGGTAGATCGTCTCGACGAGCGCCGCGGCGGCGGGATCCTTCGGCAGCTTCTCGCACGCTCCGATGACCGAGATCGCCACGTCGGGTGAGGAGTCGGCGCGCGCCTTCTCGGCGGCCTCCGCGAAGAGCGGCAGGAGGGCGGGGTCCGCGAGGAGCGCGAGCGCGTCGACTGCGGCGGATCGCACGCCGGGGTCCGGGTCCGTCAGCGCCGAGTTCACGAGCGGCCGGTTGTCGCGCACGGACGCCGCGGTCTTCAGGTTGCCGATGTTTGCGAGTCGCACCGCGACGTCGCGGTCGGCCGCGAAGCGCTCGCGCCACGGGCGGCCCTCGGACCCGGGAAGCGCGCCGGCCGCCTCCGCC
>JALYUA010000104.1 GCA_030854005.1 Acidobacteriota bacterium | reverse complement strand
TTCCAGCGAGACCCGCTCGTCGTCGTCGGTGACCGCGCCATCCGCGCGTCGATGGCGACCGCAGCGCGGCTGCGCGAGCCGCTTCTCTCGGGCTACATCTTCCAGTACCACCCGCGATTCGCCCGACCGGACGGCATCTTCTGGTTCGAGGAGTTCTCCGCGGACTACGGACGTCCCACCTCCTATGCCCGCATGCGGCCGACGCTCGAAGGCGGAGACGTTCTCGTGCTCCGGGAAGACGTCCTGGCGATCGGCTATTCGGAGCGGACCGAGAAGACGACCATCGAGAGGCTCACGGAGACGCTGAAGGCGAAGAAGTCGCCGATCAAGCGGATCTTCGTCGTCGCCGTCCCGCCCGCCCGTTCCTACATGCATCTCGACACGGTGTTCACGATGATCTCCGCCGACGAGTGCCTGCTGTACGGGCCGATGATCTGCCCCGGCGGAGCCGAGGAGGCGGACGTCTACGAGTGCGACCTGACGAAGCGGGAGGTCACGTGGACCTCAGAGAAGGACCTGCTCTCGGCGCTGAAGGGATCGAAAATCGATCTGAAGCCGATCCGGTGCGGCGGAGAGGATCCGATCGCGGAGCGCCGCGAGCAATGGACGGACGGAGCGAATGCGTTCGCTGTGGCTCCGGGCGTCATCCTTCTCTACGACAGGAACGTCAAGACCGTCGAAGAGCTCGCGCGTGCCGGGTACGCCGTCATCGACGAGGCCGACCTGCTTCTCGGCCGGTCGGAGCTCGAGCCGGGGAAAAAAGCCGTCATCCGGCTGGCCGCGCACGAGCTTTCCCGCGCGCGCGGAGGCCCGCGCTGCATGGCCATGCCGCTGGTGCGGGAGGACGTGTGAGGGCGGGGGATCGGGAAACGGGAAACGGGAAACGGGAATCGGGCTTCGCCGAGTCGAGTTGGCTTCCGTTGTTTTCACTGCCCCTCACCCCATCCCTCTCCCCGTGCCCGGATAGAGGGAGAACGGGAAAAAACGGCACTGCGCACAAGCCTCCTGGATCACGCATTCGAGTCACTGATTCCTCCCTCGTTCCGTCTCGACTCTCGTCTCGTTTTCCGTTTCCCGTTTCCCGTTTCCCGTCTCCTTTCCCACTTCCCGTTTCCCGTTTCCCGCCCCCATGACGTCCCGGTTCTTCTCCTTCGTCCGGCCTCTCGCGGTGGTCGCCTTCGGAGGAAACGCGCTGCTTCCGCCGGAGGATTCCGGCACGACGGCGGAGCAGCTCGTGAGGGCGCGAGAGGCGGTCCGGAGACTGCTGCCCATTCTTGCGAGGGGGTACGAGCTGATTGTCGTCCACGGAAACGGCCCGCAGGTCGGGAACCTGCTGATCCAGGCGGACTGCGCCTCCGATCGCATCCCGCCGCAGTCGCTCGACGTCTGCGTCGGGCAGACCCAGGGCTCCATCGGGTTTCTCCTGGAGCTCGCCTTCGCCAACGAGCTCCCGCGCGCCGGGTATCGCAAGGAGGTGACGACGTTCGTCACGTCCGTGGAAGTCGATGCGGCGGATGCGGCATTTCTGAAGCCCTCGAAGCCAATCGGCCCGTTCTTCACCCGCGAGCGCGCCGCCGTCCACGAGGAAATCGACGGCTGGACGATGGCCGAGGACGCCGGGCGCGGGTGGCGCAAAGTGGTCGCGTCGCCGAAGCCGCGCTCCATCCGGGGCGTCGACGTCGCGGCTTCGCTCATCAACAGGGGATACATCGTCATCGCCGCCGGAGGCGGGGGCATTCCCGTCGTCGTCACGGAAGAGGGGGAGGTTCGCGGTGTCGAGGCGGTGATCGACAAGGACTACTCGGCGGCGATGCTCGCCGCGAGTCTTTCGGCTGATCTCTTCATCATCCTGACCGGAGTCGACCGCGTCTCCCGCGATTTCGGCAAATCCACCGCGGAGCCGCTCCCGGAGATGGACGTCGCGCTGGCGCGCCGGCTGCTCGCGGAGGGACAATTCCCGCCCGGCAGCATGGGGCCTAAGATCGACGCGGCGATTCGGTACATCGAAGCGGGCGGGCGGGAAGTGCTCATCGCCCGCGCGGAAACGCTTCCGGAGGCGCTGGATGGGAAGACGGGCACTCTGATCCGGGAAAAGAGGACATGAAACACAAGCGCGACTACGTCAACGAGAACGACTGGGCGCCCGAGGCGATCGAAGGGATCCTCGAGCTCGCGGGAAAGATGAAGGCCGCTCCCGAATCCTGGCGCACGGCGCTCTCCGGAAAGTCTCTCGCGATGATCTTCGAGAAATCCTCGACGCGGACCCGGGTGTCGTTCGAAGCCGGGATGTTCCAGCTCGGCGGTCTCGGAATGTTCCTCTCCTCGCGCGACCTTCAGCTCGGGCGAGGCGAGCCCATCGCCGACACGGCCCGCGTCCTCTCCCGTTACGCCGACGGAATCATGGCGAGGACCTACGCCCAGGCGACCGTCGAGGGTCTCGCGGAGAACGCGAGCATCCCCGTCATCAACGGTCTGTCGGATCTCCTGCACCCGTGCCAGGCGCTGGCGGATTTCCTGACGATTCGCGAACGCTTCGGCGGAACGCAAGGCTTCCCGCTCTGTTACGTCGGCGACGGGAACAACGTGGCGCACAGCCTGCTCCTGACGGGCGCCAAGCTCGGGTCGCGCATTGCGGTCGTGACGCCGCCGGGCTTCGAGCCGGCCCCCCGCATCGTCGCCTGGGCGCGGGAGACCGCGGCGAAGACGGGGGGAGCGATTCTCGTCACGCACAGCCTCGAAGAGGGCCTGCCGGGCGCGCGCGCTGTTTACACCGACGTCTGGGCTTCCATGGGCCAGGAGAGCGAGGCTGCCGATCGTGTCCGGCAATTCGAGGCGTTCCGTGTGACGTCGCGCGCGTTTTCCATGGCCGCCTCGGACGCGATTTTTCTGCACTGTCTGCCCGCGCACCGCGGAGAGGAAGTCGATGCGGACGTCATCGACTCCGCCCGGTCCGCCGTCTTCGACCAGGCGGAGAACCGCCTCCACGCTCAGAAAGCACTGCTGGTCGAGCTGATGGGAGGGCCGTCCTGAACGGAGCCCGGGGGGGGGCCGCGCGCCTGGCGACGCGGTGGTCGCGTCCCGCGGGGCTCGTCCTCGGCGCGGCGGCGCTTCTGCTGGCCCTCGCCGCGCTCATCGTCGTCGCCCGGCCGCGCCGCCAGCACGCTCCTTCCACCGACGCCGCTCCCGGCACGGTGACGGTCGATGGAGCGGATCTCCGGCGCGAACCTTCGGCGGGATCGCCGGCGGTCGGGGTGCTCCCCGCGCGGACCCGGATCACGATCCTCTCGGACCGGGGTCCCTGGATCCAGGCGAAGACGTCGAGCGGCGTGACCGGGTTTATCTCGTCCGAGAACGTCGAGCGCGACGCGGACCGGGAGGCGAGGGAGCGGCGGGCGGCGAAGATTCTGACTTTTTCCCCCGTTTTCGGCGTCGTCGCGGAAGACGCGACGGTCCGCCTCGCGCCTTTTCCCTTCGGCCCGCGGGCCGGGCGACTGAAGCGAGGCTCGGCCATCTCGATCTACGCGGTCGACAATGCGTATTACGCCTTTCGATCGCCGGACGCGGGACTCGCGTTCGTCGAGTCTTCTTCTGTCGACCTGGTCCCGCCGGACCCGAAGGTCCCGCCGATCGCTCCCGTCGCTTCGAAGGAAATTAAGAACGTCACCATCAACAACGTCTCTGCCTCGGTGGCGACACGTTCGGAATCGCCCGAGGAGGAGGTGCCATCCGGCCCCGAGGCGCCGGAGACCTCGGACGAGCCGCTCCAGCCTCCCGAGCTGCTGTCCAAGGTCAATCCCGTCTATCCGGAGGTCGCCCGGCGCGCGGGCGTCGACGGAACGGTCGTGCTGGACGTCCAGATCAGCGAGACGGGCAGGGTCGAGGACGTGCAGGTGCTGCGCGGGCTTCCTCTCGGGCTCTCGGAGTCGGCGGCGGAGGCCGTGCGGCACTGGCAGTACCGTCCCGCCCGCGGACGCGCGGGCCCCGTCGCGGCGCACAAGACCGTCCGGATCGTGTTCACCCTGGGACGGTAGGGGATTCGGGGGACGTCGAGCGTTGAGCGTTCAGCGTCGAGCGTGGGAACCCGCCTTTGTTCGCCTTCCGCCTGAAAAAAGGCCGCCGCGCGTTTGATCTCTTATAATTCACACACCCCATGATGCAGGTGCTGTACGAGACCGAGGGACGGCCCCAGGTCTTCAACCTCGCGAAAAACGAGGCTTCGATCGGACGATCGAACGAGAACGACATCGTCCTGAACGATTTCTCCGTCTCGCGGAGGCACGCCCTCTTGAAGCGCGAGCCCGAGGGCTGGGTCGTGTACGACAACCAGTCGACCAACGGCGTCAAGGTCAACGAGCGGCTCGTTCCGAGGTCCGTCGTCAACGACGGCGACCAGCTGTCGATCGGGACCTTCCAGCTGCGGCTCCGGCAGGAGGTTCCCGCCGCTGTGGTGCCGGCGAAGCGCCCCCTCGACTCGACGTCGACGTGCATCCGGCCGATCTCCGAGTTCAATCTCGATTTCGGTCTCGAGAAATCCGCGGCCCTCATGCCGGAGACCACGGACCACAAGAAGCGCGCGGTGCTGGACGTCGCCTACAAGAACAAGGTGTTCGAGATCCTGGTGCAGGTCGCCAAGACCCTCATCTCCGCCGACGACGTGGAAACGGTCCTCGACAAGGTCATGGACCTGATCTTCGAATACCTGCCCGTCGATCGCGGGTTCCTCCTGCTCGAGGAGAACGGCGTTCTCAAGCTGCGCGTCACGCGCATGAAGTCGTCGAGCCGCCTGACGACGGACGGCTCTGCGCCCTACTCCCGCACGATCGTCGACATGGTCCTGCGTCAGAAGGTCGCGGTGCTGACCTCGGATGCGCAGGCGGACGAGCGATTCGAGGCGGGGATGTCGATCCGAATGCAGCAGATCCGCTCGGCCATGTGCGCTCCCCTGTGGAACCGCGACTCGGTGATCGGCGTGATCCACGTGGATTCGCCCATCCACGTCGGGACCTTTACCGAGAAAGACCTCGACCTGCTGACGGCCCTCGCGAATTTCGCGGCGGTGGCGATCGAGCGCGCTCGCCTCCACGAGCACGTCGCGGAAGAGAAGCGGATCCGGGGGCGGCTCGAGCGCTACCATTCGCCCCAGGTCGTCGAGGAGATCATTGCCGACGCCTCAGCGACGGGATCCTTCAAAATCGCGAGAACGAAGAACGTCACGATCCTGTTCGCCGACCTCGTGGGCTTCACGTCCTGGTCCGAGAAGATGGGGCCCGATCAGCTCTCGGCCCTGCTCACCCAGTTCTTCACCCTTTCCTCCGACGCGATCTTTTCCCAGGACGGCACGATCGACAAGTTCATCGGGGACGCCGTCATGGCGTTCTTTGGAGCGCCCATCGACCAGCCGGACCACGCGGCGCGGGCGATCACGGCCGCGCTGAAGATGCGGGAGGGCGTCGCCGAGTGGAACGCAAAGCGGGCGGCCGACGGCGAGCCGCCGATCCAGGTCCGGATCGCTCTCAATACCGGCGAGGCGATCGTCGGAGAGATCGGATCGGCGCGGCGCGTCGATTACACCGTCCTCGGGAACGCGGTCAACGTCGCGGCGCGGATGGAGGAGTTCGTTGCGGGCGCGGGAGAGATCTGCATCGGCCCCGCGACCTACGAGGCGACCCGTTCGCTCTTCCGCGTCGCGCAGATGGGGCATTTCTCGCTCAAAGGGCTGTCGAGCCAGGTCCCGATGTACAAGGTGATCGAAGCCGTCTCGCCCGAAGAAACGCTCGGCGTGACGCCGGCGAGGCGCGAGAGGTGAAGGTCGAGCGTTCAGCGTTGAGCGGTCGATCCCGTCCCGTCCGTCGCCGGTGGCTGAAAACGGAGAACTGATACCCGGATAGCTGACAGCCGACAGATTCCTATTCCTTCTGCAGCCGTTTCCTCCGGGCGCCCTGCGGAAAGCGCTTCGGGGTCTCGTAGACGCGGCGCTCCATCTCCGGGTCTCGCGGCGCGAAGGAGAGCTGCAGGTACGCGCGCGCGAGCTCGGCGGCGAGGACCGGTCGCGACCCGTTCGAGAGGCTGTCCGAATCTTCCCGCAGCGTCGTCGGCAGGGTTCGCCGGATCTCGGAGGAGAGTCGGTGTTCCGGGTAGGCCTTTACCCACTGGTTGGCGACGTACGCGAGGCGGACCGCCTGGTTGGCGCGGCGCTCGACGGGCTTCGAGGTCCAGTCGTCCAGCATCTGCCTGAGCTTCTTCTCGTCGAGCTCGCCCAGTCCGGGAAGCTCGAGCG
>JALYUA010000031.1 GCA_030854005.1 Acidobacteriota bacterium | reverse complement strand
GCCGCGACGTCCAGCACTCGCGGGGCGACGCCGCCGCGGCGCTCGCGGTGCCCGGCGTCGCGAAGATCGAGCAGACCTACACGACGCCCGTGGAGACGCACAATCCGATGGAGCTGTCCGCGACCGTCGCGGAGTGGCGCGGAGACCGGCTGACCGTGTGGGACGCCACGCAGGCGGTGATCGGGACCCGCGCGAACCTCGCGAAAGCGTTCGGGGTGCCCAAGGAGAACGTCCGGGTCGTGTGCCCGTACGTCGGAGGCGGGTTCGGATGCAAGGGCTCCCAGTGGCCGCACACGTTCCTCGCGGCCATGGCGGCGAAGGCGGCGGGGCGGCCGGTGCGCCTGGTCGTCTCCCGCGCGCAGATGTTCACGTCCGTCGGTCATCGGCCGCCGACCGTTCAGAAGCTCGCTCTCGCGGCGGGGCCGGACGGGAAGCTGACGGCGATCCGCCACGAATCGACCTCTCCCACGTCCCCCGTCACGGATTACATCGAGCCCTGCGGCAAGACCACCAGCGCGATGCTGTATGCCTGCGCGAACGCGGACATCCCGCAGCGTCTCGTGCGGGTCAACGTGGCCGCGCCGACTTTCATGCGCGCGCCGGGAGAGAGCCCGGGCACCTTCGCGATCGAAAGCGCGATGGACGAGCTCGCCGCCGCGCTCCACATGGATCCGGTCGAGCTGCGTCTCCGAAACCACGCGGACACGAATCCGTCCGACGGCAAGCCCTGGTCCTCGAAGCATCTCAAAGAGTGCTACACGCTCGGCGCGGAGCGCTTCGGATGGCAGCGCCGCGTCGCGGAGCCCCGCTCGATGCGGGACGGGAACCTCCTCGTCGGCTGGGGGATGGCCACGGCGGTTTACCCGGGAAACCGCTGGCCCGCGTCCGCCGTCATCCGGCTGACGCGCGACGGTCGCGCGCTCGTCCGGGCGGCGACGCAGGACCTGGGGACGGGGGCGTACACGATCTTCACGCAGGTGTCCGCGGATGCTCTGGGACTTCCCGTCGAGCGAGTCACCTTCGAGCTCGGCGACAGCGACTTTCCCGAGGCCCCGGTCTCCGGCGGGTCCAATTCCTCCGCGAGCGTCTCCGAGGCGATCGTCCAGGCCGCCGCGAAGCTCAAGGCGAAGCTCGCGTCGATCGCCGCGAAGGACGCGAAGTCGCCGCTCGCCGGCGCGCGTCCGGAAGACCTCTCGCTGTCCGGCGGCCGTCTGACGGGCGCTTCCGGCAGTGCCGGCGTTCCTCTGGAGGAACTGGTCCGGATGTCGGGCGAAGAGGCCGTCGAGGCGCAGGCGAAGGTCGCTCTCGAGGACGAGAAGACGAAGAAGTACGCCATCCACTCCTTCGGCGCGCATTTCTGCGAGGTCAAGATCGATCCGCTGCTGCCGCGGGTCCAGACGACGCGCTGGGTCTCCGTCATGAACATCGGCCGCGTGCTCAACCCGAAGACGAGCCGCAGCCAGGTCCTGGGCGGGGTCACGATGGGCATCGGCATGGCGCTGATGGAGCACACCGTGTACGACAAGCGCACCGGACGCCCGGTGAACGACAACCTCGCGGACTATCCGGTGCCGGTCAACGCGGACATCGGGTCGATCGACGTGTCGTTTGTCGGAGAGCCGGATCCCGTGATCAACACGCTCGGCTGCCGCGGCGTCGGAGAGATCGGCATCACTGGCGCGGCCGCCGCGGTCGCGAACGCCGTGTATCACGCCACCGGGCGCCGGATCCGCGACCTTCCGATCACTCCGGACAAGCTGCTGTGACGGGACAGCCTTTCCTGCGCGGAGGCGCTCGATGAGTGAGTGGTCGGCTCTCGCGCGGCGGCTCGGCCGCGGCGGCCCGCTCGCCCTCGCGACCGTCGTCGCGACGGAGGGCTCGGCGTATCGCCGCCCGGGCGCCTGGATGATCGTCTCGGAAGGCGGCGTCCGGGAGGGACTGCTGTCGGGGGGCTGCCTCGAGGCCGACGTCGTGGAACGCGCCCGGCGGGCCCTCGCGAGCGGGCGCCCGGAGCTCGTGACGTACGACACGCGCGATCCCGATGACGTCGTGTGGGGACTGGGGATGGGCTGCCAGGGAGTGGTCCGCATCTGGATCGAGGCGCTCTCGGAGTGGCGCCTCGAGAGCGCCGCCCGCTTCTTTTCGGACGTCGCCGGGGTCTCCGAAGCCGCCACGATCGTGACGCTCTGCGGGGCGGAAGCGGGAGACGCCTCCGGGCCGGACCCGCGCCGGCCCGAAAGCGGGCGCCTCCTCGTCGGGCCGGACGGCGTCCTCTCGGCGACGGGCGCGGCCGCCGGAGAGATGGAAGAGATCGTCGGCCGCGCCCGGGAGCGGCTCGCGGACGGCAGCGCGCCCGGAATCGAGAGCGTCGGAGGAGTCCGGGCCGCCTTTGCGCGGGTCTCTCCGAGGATCCGGCTCCTTCTCTGCGGGGCCGGCGAGGACGCCGTCCCCCTGGCGCGCCTCGCGGGGGACCTCGACTGGTCGGTCGTCGTGGCGGATCATCGGGCTGCCTGGGCCCTGCCCAACCGGTTTCCGGGCGCGCGCGTCGAGCTCGTTCCGGCGGGCTCCGATCTCGCGCCGCTTCTTCCGGCCCCGCATCGCCGGACGGCCGCCGTCGTCATGACGCACAACATCGAGCGCGACGTCCAGTGGGCCGCCGCTCTGCTGCCGCTGGAACTCGGCTATCTCGGCCTTCTGGGCCCGAAGCGCCGCGGCGAGCAGATTCTTCACGCCGCGCGGACGCTGGCCGCCGGAGAGTCCCGCGCGCTCCGCGTCGTGACGCCGATCGGCCTCGACATCGCGTCGGAGACACCGAAGGAAATCGCGGTCGCGATCGTCGCCGAAATTTCCGCCGCGCTCTCGGGAGGCTCGGGCGGCCCGCTCTCGGCGCGCGAGACGCCGATCCATGCGGCGTCATCGGCGCGCGAGGCGCCGAGTCAGACTTCCGACGAGGCGCGCGTTTCCCGGGAGTCCAGGAACCGGGGTTGAGCGTCGGATCGGACGTCACCGCCGCCGTCATCCTGGCCGCCGGCCGTTCGAGCCGGATGGGACGCTCGAAGGCGCTCCTCCCGTGGCGCGGCTCCACCATGCTGCGCCGTCTCGCGCAGGAGGCGCTCGCCTCGCACGCGGACCGCGTCGCGGTGGTCCTGGGGTCCGGCGCGGAATCCGCCCGGGCGGTTCTCGAAGGACTCCCGGTGCGCATCGTCGAAAACCGGGACTGGGAGTCGGGCCTCGGCTCGTCGCTCGCCGCGGGAATCGCGGCCGTCGAGGACGAGAGCCCTCCGGCGGCCGCGGCCGTCGTCCTCCTCGCCGACCAGCCCCTGGTGACGGCGGCGACGATCGATCGCCTGATCGCCACGCGGGAATCGAGCGGGCGGGCGCTCGTCGCCTGCCTCCACGGAAGTGAGCTCGGAGTGCCGGCGCTCTTCGCGGCGTCCTTCTTCGGCCGGCTGCGGTCGCTTTCGGGGGATCACGGCGCGCGGGAGATCCTGAGGGCCCACGCCGAAGAGGCCGCCGCGCTCGACCTGCCGGAGGCGCGGTTCGACGTCGATACGCCGGAAGATTACGAGCGCCTCACGGGGGGCGGCGCGCCGTAGGGCGGGACGGGCGGGACGGGCGGCCCCGGCAGTCCGAGCGAACCGCCCGCGCTATTTCGAGGCGAGGGCCCGGAAGGCCGCGATCTGCTTCTCCGTCTCCGCCGCGACCTGCCGCGCGGTCTCGTCCGCAGTCGGCTGATCGTCGGTGTACCGGTCCCAGTACTCGACGCTCGTCCCCGCGCCCGCAGGCGACAACACGATCCGCTTCGAGCAGAGGTAGTGCCCCTTCGCCGGCTCCCACGTCACGCGCAGCTCCTTTCCGGGCACGAGCTCCGTGACGACGAGGCGTCCGGAATCCGACCAGACCTGCGCGGCAACGGCGTCACCGATCTTCGTGAACGACTTCGCGCCACCCGTCGCGTGAAACCCGGTGAGCGTCCCGAAGCCGTCGACCGACGTGAGCGCCTCCCACACTTTCGCCGGCGGCGCTTCCACCGTGAACGTCGCCGGAATCGTCACGAGGGCGGTCTTCCTGACCGGCAGCGGGGAGGCGAGCACAAGAGCGCCGACAGCCATGGCGGCAGAGAGCGAGAGAAGACGAAAGAGCTTCACGATGTCCTCCTCTTCATGACAACGACGCTCAACGCTCGACGCTAGACTTCCTCAACGAACGGGAATCACGATCCCTTCGAAGCCCTGGCCCTCGAGCTGCGCCAGGGTCTCTTCCGCCTCACGCCGGGAATCGAACGGGCCGACCTTCACGCGAGAGAGCCCGCGGAACGGCTCGAGGTAGACGGGCCGCCCGGTCGATCGGACGCGATCGGCGTGCCGCTGTGCCCGGTCCGCTTCCGCGAAGGAGCCGACCTGGACGGACCATTTGCCGGTCGATGAAACAGACTCGCGTTCGGCGGAGCGGGCGACGAGGGCGAGGCGGACGGTCCCGGTCCCCGTGCCCACGATCCCGATCTGCTCCGCGGCCGCGCGGGACAGGTCGATGATCCGGCCCTTGACGAACGGTCCCCGGTCGTTGATGCGCACGCGCACCGTGCGCGCGTTGTCGACGTTCGTGACGTCCAGCACCGATCCCAGCGGAAGCTGGCGGTGGGCCGCGGTCAGACCGGAGGAGTCGTAGATCTCGCCGGAGGCCGTTGGCTTTCCCTCGAAGCCGTCGTTGCCGCCGTACCAGGACGCGACGCCCTCTTCGATCCAGGAAGGTTTCGCCTCCGCCGCCGGAGCGGGCGGCTCTGGTCGTGACACCGGAGGGCGCGAAGACGCGCACGCCTGGAAAATGCCCGTCGCGAGCGCGAGCGCCGCCGCGAGGACCGGGAGACGGCGGAGACGGGCGGCGCCCGAGCGGGAGTTCAAACGCGGACCTCGGCGGGGACCGCGTCCGGCAGGCCGGCGAGCGCGGGGTCGAGCTCCTCCCGCACGAAGATCTCCACCTGCTCCGCGGAGCGTCCGATGAGCCGCGCCGGGTCCGCGGTGGCGGCCACGTTGCCCGCGTCGAGCCCGAACGAGCCGTCCCTGGCGATGCGCTCGAGCAGATCCGCGGGGGCGCCGTCGGCGGCGCGTTTGTCGGCCGACGCGCGGGCGTGGACCCGCAGCTTCTCGTGGAGCTCCTGGCGGTCGCCGCCGCGCCGGACCGCCTCCATCAGGACGTCTTCCGCCGCCAGGAAGGGCAGCTCGGCAGACAGCCGCCGGCGGCACACCTCGGCGTGCACGACGAGGCCGGAGAAGACGTTCTCCAGGAGGATCAGGACTCCGTCGATCGCCAGGAACGCCTCGGGGATCGCGATCCGCTTGTTGGCGGAGTCGTCCAGCGTCCGCTCGAGCCACTGGGTGGAGGCGGTCATCGCCGTGTCCAGGGAGAGGGCTATGACGTGCCGCGCCAGCGAGCAGATGCGCTCGGCGCGCATCGGGTTGCGCTTGTAGGGCATCGCGGACGAGCCGATCTGCGCCTCCTCGAACGGTTCTTCGAGCTCGCCGTCGTGCTGGAGCAGGCGCAGGTCGGTGCCGATCTTGTGGGCGGACTGCGCGGCGCCTGAGAGCGCGTGGACGACGCGGTCATCCTGTTTGCGCGAATAGGTCTGGCCGGAGACGGACTGGCGGCGCGTGAACCCGGCCCGCGCGGCGAGGGCGCGATCGAGCTCCTCGACCTTGCGCGAGTCGCCGCCGAAGAGGAGGAGAAAGGAGGCCTGGGTTCCCGTCGCGCCCTTGGCTCCCAGAAAGCGGAGGTCGGCGCCGGCCGCCCGCACCGCTTCGAGATCCATCAGGAGATCGCTCGCCCACAGCGCCGCCCGCTTCCCGACGGTGGTGGGCTGTGCCGGCTGATAGTGCGTGTAAGCGAGAGTCGGCAGGCTCCGGTGCTCGAGGGCGAAGTTGCGGAGGCGGCGCAGGACGCCGGTGAGTCGCCGCTCGACCAGCCGGAGCGCCTCGCGCATCTGGATCAGGTCGGCGTTGTCGGTGACGTACGCGGAGGTGGCGCCCCAGTGGATGATGCCGCGCGCGGCGGGGGCCGCGGCGCCGAACACCCGGACGTGGGCCATGACGTCGTGGCGGGTGCGAGTTTCCTCGAGATCCGCGGCCTCAAAATCGACGGGGGAGATCCGGGACGCCATCTGGGCGATCGCCTCGTCGGTGATCGGCAGGCCCAGCCGTTTCTCCTCTTCGGCGAGCCAGAGCCAGAGCCGCCGCCAGGTCTCGAACTTGAACCGCGGAGAAAAGATCGCCGACATCTCCGCCGAGGCGTACCGGCTCACGAGCGGGCTGCCGTAACCCTCAGTCGTCACTGCCCGCGTCTTCTCCCAGGTTGAACTGGTTGACCTCGTCGTTGCCGCACACGAGGCAGGTCGCCTCGACGATGCGACTCCCGTCCATCTCGAACACGTAGCAGGGCGTGCCGCAGTGCTGGCAGAGCAGGTAATCGACCTCCCGGTCCTCCTGGGGAAGGCGCTGGGACTTCGGGATGTCGACCATGGGTCAATTGTGCCACGGGACGGGCGCCGAGCGGGGCGGGGAAGGGAGGGGGGGCCGAAAGGCGAATGGCGGAGAAAGGAAGCCGTGGAGCTGACTCCTGCCCCCTTGTTTCGTGTTCTCCGTTCGTTTCCCGTTTCCCGTTTCCCGTTTCCCGTTTCCCGGCTCCCGTCCCGCCTCCCGCCCGGTCGGACCTCATCTGTCCATCCCCCTTACTATCGTGGAAGTCGATGACACCCCTGACGATCGTTCTTCTCGTGGCCGCGGCGACCGCGGTCGTGG
>JALYUA010000022.1 GCA_030854005.1 Acidobacteriota bacterium | reverse complement strand
TCCGCGACGTGGCCTGCTATCATTCGAGGGACTTTCCAGAAAAATCACCACCGGATGGCAAAAAAGGTCCTCCTGATCGACTACGAGCCGCGCTCGGTAGAGCGCGTACGGACTCTTCTTCCTTCCCCCGAATATGCCGTTTCCATCGCCAAAGACGGGGAAGAGGGACTGGTCCTCGCGGGGGCCTCGCAATTCGAGCTGGTCGTCCTCGGGGGAATGCTTCCTCGCCTTCCGAGCGCCGAGGTCATCCGGGAGATCCGCCGGAAGGGGGGAGCAACCGCCCCCCCGATCCTCCTCGTCGTGTCCGGCTACCACGGCTCGAATCCCAAGGCCGATGCGCAGCGCGTGGGGGCCTTCGACATCGTCGTCCGCCCTTACACCGACGAGGCATTTCTCGACGCCGTTCGGGCGGCGCTCGACTCCGGAGAGGCGGGAGCCCGGACGATGAGGATCCCGACCTCCGAGATGGTCGCGGCGCAGCCCACCCTGACGTCCGACGACATCTTTTCAGACGTTCTGGAGGATGTCGCCAGCGAGCGATCGTTCTCCGAGGTCACGCCCCCGCGAGCGGTGATGCCTCCGATGACGGCCGAGGAGCAGATCGAGAAACGCCTGCGCGAGACCCTTTCGGGGATGGTGGACCGGGCCTCGACGCGGCGTCCCATCGCGCCGCCTCCGCCCCCGCCTCCGCTGGCATTTTCGGGCGGAGCGGCTCCGGCGTCTCCACGGTTTTCGACCGACGCGGACATCGACCGGATGATCTCGGACACGCTCTCCGGATTGAAAACGCCGCCCGTCCGGCCGAGGCCCGCGCCGGATGCGACCCCCGAGTTCGGCATCAAGGTCGAGACTCCGCCCCCGGCGCCGGCCCCTCCCGCCTTCCTCGCCGCGCCGCCGGCGGCCCCCGCGGCGTCGCCCTCCGCGCCTCCTCGATTCCCCGAGCCTCATCCCGTGAGCTCGAGCGGCCCCGACCAGTTCGGGCAGTACGAGGTGCTCGAGAAGATCGCCTCGGGCGGAATGGCGGAGCTGTCCAAGGCGCGGCGGTCCGGCGTCGAAGGGTTCCAGAAGATCGTCGCGATCAAGAAGATCCTTCCCCACCTCGCCGACAACGACGAGTTCATCACGATGTTTGCCGACGAGGCGAAGCTCGCCGCCCAGTTGAACCATCCGAACATCGTTCACATCTTCGACCTCGGGAAGATCGAGGCGGGCGGCTACTTCATCGCGATGGAGTTCGTGGACGGAAGGGATCTCCGCTCCCTGCTCCAGTCCGCGCGTGACTTCGGGACACCCCTTCCCGTCCCTCTCGCGGTGTACATCGCCTCGAAGATCGCGGCGGCTCTCGACTACGCGCACAGGAGGCGGGACGGCGAAGGACGAGAGTTGAACGTCGTGCATCGCGACGTCTCTCCTCCCAACATCCTCATCTCCTACGAAGGCGACATCAAGCTCTGCGATTTCGGAATCGCGAAGGCCGCGTCGAAGGCGTCGCAGACGCAGTCCGGGGCGTTGAAGGGGAAAGTCCAGTACATGTCCCCGGAGCAGGCGTGGGGACGCCCGATCGACCGCCGGAGCGACATTTTCTCTCTCGGCTGCGTGCTCTTCGAGATGCTGGCGGAACAGAAGCTCTTCCGGGGCGATACGGACCTGTCGGTGCTCGAGAAGGTGCGGGCGGCCCAGGTCGTCGCGCCTTCGACGCTGAACCCCGAGGTCCCCAAGGCTCTGGACGCCATCGTGCTGAAGGCGCTCGCCCGCGAGCCGGAGGAGCGGTACGGGATCGCGTCCGACATGCTCCGCGACCTCGAAGGCGTCCTGTACTCCTACACGCCCGCGCCCGGCAGCGCGGACCTCGCGATCTATCTGCACCGGCTGCAGGTGGAGGAGAGCGCGCGGCAGGAGTCGCGCGACCGCGAGGCGTCCCGAGGCGCGCCGCCCGAGCCCGAGCGGAAGAGAAAATCGAAGGGCGCTCCCGTGGTCCGGCGAACGGGCTCGACGCCGAAGCTCGTCGTCCCTCCGGAGAGTCTCGAGCCGGAGCCGGCGGCGTCTTCCCTTCCGTCGAAGAAAAAGGAACCGACAAACTCGGGGGTGTTCGGCTCTTTCTCGCCGAAGAAACTCGAGGCGGAGCGCAAGAGCCGGGTCCCGCTCTACGTGATGATCGCGATCGCGGCGCTCCTCCTCGCCGGACTCGCCGTGTGGCTGATGCGCCGCCCGTCGGCGGCGGCTCCCGTCGCGATCCGGCCCACGGCCGTTCCTGCCGCCGCGCCGACCGCGGCGCCGCTTCCGGCGGCCGTCACTCCGGCGGCAGGCGTCGATCCGAAAGCGATCGAAGAGGAAGTGCAGCGACAGCTTGCGGCGCGCCGCAAGGAGCTTCAGAAGACGCTCGAGTCTCAAAAACCCGCGAAGGAAATGGCGACCGCGGCTCCCGCCGCCGCCGTGAAAAAGATCGAGGACGCTCCCGCCGCCCCTCCTCCCGTCACGATTCACGAGCCCGCGCCAGACCCCGCCCGGCAGCAGGAGCCGGCGCCGCGCGAGAGCGCGCCGGAGCCGACCGCCGTTCCGCCGCCGCCCACGCGGGCACCGCCGGCACGCGCCGAGGCGAAGGAGGAGATTTCGCGCGGGGACCTCGTCGGCCCGGGCGCCGGCGTGGTGGAGCCGAGTCTTCTGTCGACCCCTCGGGTGTCGTACCCGGCGATCGCGCGCCAGCAGCGGCTGAACGGAAAAGTCGTCGTGCTCGTTCTGGTGACGGAAGACGGCCAGGTCTCCGAGGCGCGGCTCCAGCAGGGACTCGCGACACGAAGCGGAGTCAACGAGGCGGTCGTCGACGCGGTTCGTGCCTCGAAATTCAAAGCGGCAACCAAGAACGGCATCGCGGTCAAGATGTGGCGAACGGTGGTGGTCGACGTCAAGCCGTAACGCGGCGCAGGACGCCGAAGTATTTTGAAGGCGGATGTGTCAAGCTGCGCGAGCACGCTCGAGGCGGCGCGATTTGAGGAGGTCAACGGAGCATGAGTCTTTCTCCGGATCAGAAGAAGTTCTACGAAAACACGCTCTCCGTCACCAAGCGGGAGATCAACGACCTGGAGGGCCTCATTCAGGAAGAGCTCGCCAAGGTCAAAGACCGGTTGGCCGAGCTCCAGAACGCCCAGAAAGCGGCGCGCCAGATGTATGACGCCGCGTGCATGCGCCTCGGCATTCCGAACGATCTCGAAGAAGCCGAAGCCCAGGGCTGATCTCTCCCGCGGCCGGGAGGAAGCTCGCATGGCTCTTGCGGCCGGAGTGGTCCGCCTCGCAACGCGTCCGGCGCGCGCGCTCCTTCTCGCGGCCGCTCTGCTCGGCGCCGCGCATTGCCGGCAGGAGGAAGCTCCTCCTCCCGTCTCGAAGGCCCGGGAGCGGACGGCGGCCGCGCCGGCGCGGCGCGTCGTGGCGCTCGCTCCCAATCTGACGGAGATCGTGTTCGCGCTCGGCGCGGGCTCGAGTCTGGTCGGCGTGTCCGAGTACTCCGATTTTCCGGAGGCCGCCCGCTCGCTCCCTCGCGTCGGCGGACTCGAGGTCAGCGCGGAACGCGTGGCGTCGCTGACGCCCGACCTGGTGCTCGCCACAGCGGAAGGCGGCAACCGCAAGGGCGCGGTCTCGGCGCTCGAGGCCTCCGGAGTTCCCGTGCTGGTCGTGCCCGGCGGATCCCTCGACGAGGTCCTGTCCGGCATTGTTCTCGTCGCGGGGCGGCTCGGCCGCGACGCCGAGGGGGAGCGCCTGACGGCCTCCCTGCGGCAGCGGCGCGAGGCGGTCCGGCGGTCCGTTGCGGCCCGTCCGCGTCCGCGGGCCGTGCTGCTCGTCTGGCCTGATCCGCCTTCGGCCGCCGGCGGCGGCACGTTCCTGGACGACGTGCTCACCGAGGCCGGCGCGCAGAACCTGCTCTCCGGTCGGCCCGGCTGGCCCGTGATCTCGGGCGAGTGGCTCGCGACCGCGCCGATCGAAGTGGCCGTGGTTCCCGACTCTGCCGTGAACCGGCCGGTGTTCGAGCGCGCGTTCGCCTCGGGCGCCCTGTCGCGCGGGACGATCCGGGCCGCGCGGCTCGTGCGCGTCGACGAATCCTCGCTGACCCGTCCCGGGCCGCGTGTCTTCGACGCGCTGGAGCATCTCGCGCGAGGACTCTCGCCTTGAGAGCCCGCGGCCCCGCCCTCTGGCTGACCGCGGCGGCGATTCTCGCGGGCTGCCTCGTCCTCGGGGTGTCCGTCGGCGGGGTCCGCCTTTCGCCTCTCGCCGTCTGGTCGGGCGCGGGACCCGAGGGCGAGACCGCCCGGCTCATCGCGTCGATACGAATTCCCCGCGTCGCGCTCGCGGCGCTCGTAGGCGCCTGCCTGGCTCTGGCCGGCGCAGCCCTTCAGGCGCTGTTGAAGAACCCGCTCGCCGATCCCTTCCTGCTCGGCACGTCCGGGGGCGCCGCGACCGGCGCCGCTCTCGCCAGCCTCCTCGGCGTCTCGCCTCTTCTCTCGCCCGGAGCCGCGTTCGCCGGCGCGGTGGTCTCCTCGATCGGCGTGGCGGCTCTGGCGCGCCGCGGCGGACGGCTCGACCTGCAGCGCCTCCTGCTCGGCGGGTTGATCGCGAACGCATTTTTTTCCGCGATCCTCCTCGGCGTCTTTTCTCTCGCGTCGTCGGAGACGGCGAGGACGATGCTTTTCTGGATGATGGGCAGTCTCGCGGACGCGTCTCCCCAGAAGCCTCTCGCGCTGCTGCCCTACGCGGTCGTCGGCGCGGCGGCGCTTCTGGGATCGGCATCGCGCCTGAATCTCTTTTCGGTAGGAGAGGAGAACGCGGCGGCGCTCGGCGTCCACACCGAGCGTTCGAAGGCGGTGATTTTCCTGGCTTCGTCCCTGCTGACGGGAGCAGCGGTCGCCTTCGCGGGCGTGATCGGCTTCGTCGGGCTGCTCGTCCCGCACGCCGCGCGCAGCGTCGTGGGGAACGATCAGCGGACGCTCCTGCCGCTCTCCGCGATTTCCGGCGCCGCCCTGCTCGTCGCCGCCGACGCCGTCTCGCGCGCCGTCGCGGCCCCGTCCGAGCTCCCCATCGGGGCCGTCACCGCCGCGATCGGCGCTCCCATTTTCGTTTACCTGCTGTTGCGGACTCCGTGACCGCGGCGGCCCGTCTCGAGGCGCGCGCGCTGACGGCCGCCTACGGCCCGAACCGCGCGTTGCGCGGACTCGACGCGGTGTTTCATTCGGGCGAGATCGTCGCGATTCTCGGGGAGAACGGGTCGGGGAAATCCACGCTTCTCAAGGTCATCGCGCGGATCGTCGCGCCGGACAGCGGCGAGCTGCTGTTCGACGGCCGGCCTCTGGCGGCGATCCCGCGGCGGGAGACGGCGCGCCGCGTCGCCTACGTCGCCCAGAGCGCCGACCTCGTCTTTCCGATTCGCTGCCTCGACCTGGTGCTGCAGGGCCGCGCCCCTCATGGCCGCGGGTTCTCGGCGGACTCCGCGGAGGACCGGTCGCGGGCGCTCGAGGCCATGCGGGCGTGCGACGTCGCGGGGCTGGCGGACCGCGACGCGTCGGCCCTTTCGGGCGGCGAGCGGCGCCGCGTGTTTCTGGCCCGGGCCCTGGCGCAGGAGGCGGAAGTCTGGCTTCTCGACGAGCCGACCTCGGGACTCGATCCTCGCCACCGCATCGACTTCCTGGACGTGCTCGTGCGGGAGCACCGTGCGCGATCGACGACGGTCCTCCTCGTCACCCACGAGGTGGATCTGGCCCTGTCGCTGGCCGACCGCGTTCTTCTGCTCCGCGATGGCCGGGTCCTCGCGTCGGGGACGCCGCAGGAGGCGCTCACGCCCGAAACGCTGAAACAGGTCTTCGACGTCGAGGCGCGCGTGGACCGCGACGCGAGCGGGCACCGGCGGGTGATGTGGGTGGGGAGGACCGGGCCCTGACGCGGCGTCCGGCGGGGTAGGATCGGCGTCCCCCATGTGGTTCAAGAAGGAAAAGCCGCCGAAGGAGCCTCGCGAAGGGCGGCCCAGCAAGGTTCCCGAAGGGCTCTGGGTCAAGTGCGACAACTGCCGCGAGATCCTCTACAACAAGGAGCTCGCGCGGAACTTCAAGATCTGCCCCAAGTGCGGATACCACTTCCGGCTCACGGCGCCGGAGCGGCTTCGGATGCTCTTCGACGGCGAGGAATACGTCGAGCTCGAAGGCGACCTTCGCTCTCAGGACCCGCTGAAATTCCGCGACACGAAGCGCTATCGCGACCGCCTGAAGCAGTACGAGGAGAGCGTCGGGACCTCCGACGCGATCGTGATCGGCTCCGGAACCATGGGCGGGATCCCCGTCATCATCGGCGCGATGGAGTTTTTTTTCCTCGGCGGATCGATGGGATCCGTCGTCGGAGAAAAGGTCACACGGGCGGCCGAGCGGGCGCTGGCCGAGCGCAAGCCTCTGCTCATCGTCTCGACCTCCGGCGGAGCGCGCATGCAGGAAGGGATCCTCTCTCTCATGCAGATGGCCAAGATCGCCGGCGCGCTCGCCCGGCTGTCGGACGCGGGAATTCCCTACGTGTCCATCATGTCCGACCCGACGACGGGCGGCGTCACGGCCAGTTACGCGATGCTCGGCGACCTGAACGTCGCGGAGCCCAACGCGCTCATCGGTTTCGCCGGACCGCGCGTCATCGAGCAGACGATCCGGCAGACGCTTCCCGAGGGGTTCCAGCGCTCCGAGTTTCTCCTGGAGCACGGAATGCTCGACTTTCTGGTCGACCGATCCGAGATGAAGGACACCCTGGTGCGGTGCTTGAACCTGATGTGGTCGGGAGGGGAGCGGAGCCGGGAAACGGGAAACGGGAAACGGGAAACGACATAGGGTTGCCGCGTTTTTCGGTCGCTTCGTTTTCCGCCCCCACGCTCGACGCTCAACTTTTTTCCCCGTGAAAAACATCACCCGCCTCGATTCCCTCGGTCTCCGGGGCATGCGTCTGGGGCTCGACGCGATCGGCGCGGCGTGCGAACGGCTCGGGAGGCCGGAGCGGGGCTTTCCCTCCGTGCTCATCGGCGGGACGAACGGCAAAGGATCGACCGCCGCGACCCTCTCCTCGCTCGCTGTCGAAGCCGGGCTGCGGCCGGGCCTTTACACCTCGCCTCATCTCGTGACGGTCACGGAGCGCATCCGGCTCGGCCGCGACGACGTGCCGGCGGAGGCGCTCGACGAGGCGCTCGGCCGGGTCTTCGCGGCGGTGGATGCCGCGCCGGCGATCCCGTTCACCTACTTCGAGGCCGCCACGGCGGCGGCTTTCGTCCTGTTCGCCGGGTCCGGGGTCGACGTCGGGATCCTCGAGGTGGGGCTCGGCGGCCGGTTCGACGCCACGAACGTCGCCCCGGCGGGGCTCTCCGTGATCACGTCCATTGCCTTCGATCACATGGCGGAGCTCGGCGGGACGCTCCCGTTGATCGCCCGCGAGAAGGCGGGGATCTTCCGCGACGGCCGTCCCGCCCTGATACGCGCGGAGGACGAAAGCGCGCTGGCGGCTCTGCGCGACGCGGCGGCCCGGGCGGGCGCCGTTTTCCACGACGCGTCGTCGGAGCTCGCCGTGGCCGCGCGGTCCGTTTCCTCCCTCGGCACGGCCTTCGATCTGGAGACTCCCGAGCGGCGGCTCTTCCTCCGGACGCCGCTGCCAGGGGCGCACCAGGCGTGGAACGCGGCTCTCGCCGTCCGCGCCGCCGAGCTCTTCCCCGAGGCCTTCGGACGCCTCGGGACGGAAGCGATCGCGCGCGGGGTCGAGAATGTGCGCTGGCCGGGACGCCTCGAGCAGATGGCGTCTCCGGAAGGCCGCCCCGTCCTGCTCGACGGCTGTCACAATCCCGAAGGCGCCCGTTCCCTCGCCCGGTTTCTGCGAGACTCCGGGCTTTCCGGGCTCTGCCCGCTCGTCTTCGGAGGCATGGCTGACAAAGACCTCGAAGGGATCGCGCGCGAGCTCTTCCCCGCGGTTTCGGAAGTGATCCTCGTGCGGGCCGCACCGCCGCGAGGCGCGTCGCCCGAGGAGCTTCTCGCGCGCGTCGGCTCCCTCGCTCTGCGCGCGCGGACGTCGCCGGACGTTCGCGCGGCCATCGCCGCGCTTTCGGCCGATGAAGCGGGACGGGCCCCGCACGGGTCGCCCTCGCCCCCTATAATCGTGGCCGGTTCCCTCTACCTCGTCGGAGAGGCCCGCGCTCACCTCGTCCCGGCAGAGAGCGGCGGCGCGGACCCGGTGGGTCGGGGAGAAGGACGCTCTTGACGACGACCACGGCCCCCTTCACGAAGGAAGCCTTCGAGCGGCTCGAAGAAGAGCGGCTGCCCGTCTATGCCTCGAGGAGCGGCCGCGCCGAGAGGCCGCGCGGGCCCGCCACGGCGATGCCGGGGGACCACCGGACCGAGTATGCGCGCGACCGCGACCGCATCGTTCACTCCCGCGCGTTCCGCCGGTTGAAGCACAAGACGCAGGTCTTCGTTCCGTACGAAGGCGATCATTTCCGCACGCGGTTGACCCATACGATCGAGGTGTCGCAGATCGCCCGGAGCGCCGCGAGGTCGCTCGGTCTGAACGAGGATCTGACGGAGGCGATCGCTCTCGGGCATGACCTCGGACACACGCCGTTCGGGCACTCCGGCGAGCGGATCCTCGACCGCCTTCTGCGCGAGAGTCATCCGCAGGCGGGCGGGTTCAAGCACAACTACCAGGGCGTCCGGGTCGTCGACCGGCTCGAGAAACGGTATGACGAGCCGGGCCTGAACCTCACGCACGACGTGCGGGAAGGGATCCTCAAGCACACGGCCTGGAAGGTGGATTTCCCGTTTCCCCTGGATTTCCGGGAGGGCCTGCGGTTCCAGTCCGGCGGGACTCTCGAGGCGCAGCTCGTCAACTGGAGCGATGAGATCGCCCAGCAGACGCACGACCTCGAGGATGGGCTGCCGCTGGCCGAAGAGGAGGAGATCGAGGCGCTCGAGATCTCCCGCGCCGTGCGGGGCCAGCGACCGCGGGCGGGGGACCCGGCGGCTCGCCGCGCCGGGCTCATCCGCGGGATGATCGCGGTCCTGACCTCCGACCTCGTCGAATCCTCGCGCCAGCGGATCGAGCGCTGGACGGAGACCGAAGGGATCGCCACCCCCGACGATTTTCTCGCGCGGCGCGACCGCCTGCCGGGCGATCTCGTCTCCTTCAGCGAGAGGGGCAGGCGCCTCTACCGCGAGCTGAAGGATTTCGTCTACCGCCACGTGATCCATTCGTTCCCCGTCTCCCGGCACGACGGGCACGCGCGCCGCGTCGTCGCCGCCGTCTTTCTCGCCTATCGCGAGAACCCGCGCCTGCTGCCGGATTCCGTGCTGCTCGCCGTGAGCGAGGAGCTCTCCGTGCGGTTCCTTCGCGAGGTGTCGTTGAGGGACGTCGACGCCGAAATCGAGGAGCGATACCGCGTGCGACCCGAGTTTTTCCGGGCGCTCGCCGATCACATTGCCGGGATGACGGACAGCTACTGCAACGCGGAGTACAAAGAGCTCGCGACGGGGTCGTGATGGGATCGTTTTTTCGAAAGGGACGGCCATGAGCATCAGCAAGTCGGTTCCCGCCTCGACCGCGCTCCTGGACCGCGACCTGGCGGACACCGATCCCGAGGTCGCCCGCTGGATCGGGGAGGAAGAGCGGCGGCAGAACGAGGGAATCGAGCTGATCGCCTCGGAGAACTGGGTCTCGCGCGCGGTGCGGGAGGCGCAGGGCTCGGTGCTGACCAACAAGTACGCCGAGGGGTATCCCGGAAAGCGCTACTACGGCGGCTGCGAGTTCATCGATCAGATCGAAACGCTCGCGATCGACCGCGCGAAGGCGCTCTTCCAGGCGGAGCATGCCAACGTGCAGCCTCACTCCGGTTCTCAGGCAAACATGGCCGTGTACATGACGTCGTTGAAGGTCGGCGACACGATCCTCGGGATGAACCTGTCACACGGGGGGCACCTCACGCACGGCCATCCGCTTTCGTTCTCGGGACGCGAGTACAAGGTGGTCGCGTACGGCGTCCGGCGGGAAGACGAGCGGATCGACTACGACGCCCTGGCGGAGCTCGCGCGCGAGCACCGCCCGCGGATGATCATCGCCGGCGCGTCCGCGTACGCGCGCGAGATCGACTTCCGCCGGTTCGGGGAGATCGCGGACGAGGTCGGCGCCGACCTCATGGTCGACATTGCGCACATCGCGGGTCTCGTGCTCGCCGGGATCCACCCCTCGCCGGTTCCCTTCGCGGCGTTCGTGACGAGCACGACCCACAAGACGCTGCGCGGCCCGCGGGGCGGATTGATTCTGTGCCGCGCCGCGCGGGCGAAGGACCTCGACCGGAACGTTTTCCCGGGCGTGCAGGGCGGGCCCCTCGAGCACGTCATCGCGGCCAAGGCGGTCGCGTTCCACGAGGCGGCCGCTCCCGAGTTCGCGGATTACCAGCGGGCGATCGTCGAGAACGCCCGCGCCCTCGCGGGCGCAATCTCCCGCCGCGGCTTCCGACTGGTCTCGGGCGGCACCGACAACCACCTGGTTCTGGTCGACGTCGGCTCGCGAGGCCTCTCCGGAAAAGAGGCGGAGAAGATGCTCGAGAAGGTCCGGCTGACGGTGAACAAGAACACGATCCCGTTCGACACCCGCCCGCCCGCCGTCGCGTCCGGCATCCGGATCGGCACGCCCGCCGTGACGACGCGCGGAATGGGGATCGCGGAAATGGAGATCATCGGAGAGTCGATCGTCCGGATTCTCGAAGCCCCCACGGATGAGGCCGTCGCCGCGTCGGTCCGCGGCACCGTCTCGGAGCTCTGCGCCGCCTTTCCGTTGAGATAACGCGGGAGCCGCCGGATTCCGACCGCCCTGCCGGCCTTCCTCACCCCGCGGCGAGTCCTCGCGGCCGTCGCGGCCGTCTGTCTCGCGGCGCCTCTTGTCTCCCGCGCGGTTCCGTCCGCGCTCGGAAGCCAGCTGAGGGCGCTGTCGGCGGCGGCGGACCTCGACCCGGCCGCGCGTCGCGTCGCGACGGCTCCCGCGCGTTTTGACCGGAGCTACTTCGTTTTCC
>JALYUA010000021.1 GCA_030854005.1 Acidobacteriota bacterium | reverse complement strand
TCGATCAGGTCGTCGTGCATCTTCAGTCCCCACTGGCGGTTCCCGGCATTCAGGAACTTCTTGCCGTATCCCGTCGACGCGCGGAAGTTCACCTGGAGCACGGCGTAGCCGCGGTTGGCGAGCCACTGCGCGGTGGAGTTGTAGCCCCACGTGTCCCGGCCCCACGGGCCGCCGTGGACGAACAGCACGAGCGGAAGATTCTTGGGCGCGACACCCACCGGCAGCGTCAGGTAGGAGTTCAAGGTCAGCCCGTCGCGCGACTTGATGACGACAGGCTTCATCTCGGCGAGCGGCAACCCCTCGAGCTTCGGCTGCGCCGTGAAGATGAGAGAACCCTTCTTCGCCGTGCGGTCCCACTTGTACCAGGAGACGGGACCGCGGTCCGACGAGAACGAGACGAGCCACGCGTCGTCGGCCGCCGTACGATTCACGACGGTGAAATCGCCGGAATTCAACTTCGCGATGGCGTCGAAGTCCGCCTTGATCGACGGATCGAGCACCTTCCACGAGGAACGCCCGGGCTCGAAGGAGACGGCCTGCACGACGTGCGATTTCGGATGAATGATCACATTGCCCGCGTCCACCTCCGGAGAGGCCGCGAGAACGCTCTCGGCGCCGGTCGCCAGATCGCGGGAGACCAGCCGAGCCGTGTCACTGCCGACGGACGTCTTCAGATACGCGGACTTTCCATCCCGGGAGAAGTCCTCGAAGCCCAGGATCTCGTCCGGCCCGACCTTCATGAGCGACTTCCAGGGCGACTTCGCGTCGTCCCGGATTCGAATCTCGGTCCCGCCGTCCGCGGTCTGGACCTGCGCGGCGCGGACCTGGAACTTCGCGTCCGATCCCCAGCCGCCGACGTCGCCCGGGTTCTCGGTGTCGAGCACGAGGGCACCGGTGGCGAGATTGAGTCGGTGGACGTCCATCGCCTGGCGGTTTCGCAGATTCATCGTCAACAGCAGCTCTTCCGGAAAATCCGGGTTGATGTCGGCGACGCCGGCGCGCACGCCCTGGAACGGCGTGTAGTCGCGAACGTTGCCCGAGGCGAGGTCGACGCCAAAAACGTGGAAGTTCTCGTCCCCATCGTTGTCCTGGAGGTAGAGGAGGGTCTTGTTGTTCTGCGCCCAGAAGTATTGGCGGACGCCGCGCTTCTTGTCGGCCGTGACCATCTTGTCGTCGTCCTTGCCGACCGTCTTGACCCACACCTGAAGGACGTTCTTCTTGTCCGGCGCGACCCAGGCGAGGCGCTGGCCGTCCGGCGACAACCGCGGCTGGGCCCGCTGCGGATTCCCGAAGAGCACCTCGCGCGGAATGACGGGCGGCAGTTCCGCGAAGAGACCGGCGGGGGCCGCGGACGCCGCGGCGAGCGCGGCCAGACGGACGAAGTTCCAGAAAGTCGCTTTGAACATGGACGTTGAGCCTCCTGCTGCGGGAACAGTACGACGGAATCGCGTCCGGTGTTCCCGGCGGGGCCTGTCCGTTCTGCCGCCGGCCGCGAGTGCCGGACGGAACTCGCCCGACACCCGGCCGGCGCGGGACTCAGATGCTGGCGATGAAGGCGAGGATGTCGGGTAGATCCACGCGCTGCGAGTACGTGACGCCGGCGCAATTGCCGCTGTTGACGAACGAGTTGACGGCCAGGATCGTGTTCGTACCGCTCAGGATGTCGGGCCCTCCCGAATCCCCGAACCCGCAGGAGGGCCTCTCTCCGCCGGGGCTCACTCAGGCCGTCTTCCGGGCCCTCCACCAGCTTCGCGCGTGTTCGACCGCCCACGGCTCCACGTCATCGCACGCCTCCAGCCGGTCTGCGAGCGCCCTCGCGCTGTCCGGCCGGCGGTTCGGGTCCTTCTCGAGACAGTCGAGGACGAGCCTCTCCAGCTTTCGGGGCAGCGGCCGGCCGAGGCGGGCCGATGGCGCTTCCGGAATCGACTGCACGTGGCTCTGGATGACCTGAATGGGAAGACCCTCGAAGACCGGGTGGCCGGTCAGGAGGTAGTAGGCCACGGCGCCGACGGCGTACAGGTCGCTTCGCGGATCGGGAGACCCGGGCGCCTGAATCGTCTCGGGTGCCAGATACTGAAGCGTCCCCGCGAACACGTCGTCGCGCGTCAGCTTCGCCGCGTCCGACTCGTTGACCTCCTTGACGAGCCCGAAGTCCAGGACCTTCGCGACGTCCGAAACTCCGCCCGACTCGGAAAGAAAGATGTTGGCCGGTTTGATGTCGCGGTGGATCAGCCCGATTCCGTGCGCCTCCGACAGCGCTTCGCAAACCTGCAGCAGGATGTGGACGACCCGTCCGGGCGGAAGCGGCCCGTCCTCGCGCACCAGGCGCTCGAGATCGACGCCGTCGAGATACTCCATGACGTAGTAGAAGGCGCCCTCGGGCGTGCGTCCGAAGTCGTAGACGGAGACCGTGTGCGGATTGGTCAGGCGCGCGGTCAGCTGCGCTTCGCGCTCGAAGCGCCTCAAATTCAGCTCCCCCGCGCTCTGTGGAAGAAGGAGCTTGATCGCCGTCGGACGCCGCAGCATCTCGTGCTCGGCGCGATAGACGACCCCCATTCCGCCTTCGCCGATCTTCTCGAGCAGACGGTACTGGCCGAGCCGCCTCGCGCGGGCAACCGAGCGGCGCAGGTGGAAGGTCACGTTGGAGATCAGCGTCGCGAGCACGACGGTGAAGGCCGCCCAGAGCACCGCCTGGGTGACGAGCGCTCCGGCAAGAAGCTCGCGCGAACCGTTGCCGCGAAAGAGGAGGAACGTCACAGCCGGAATCCCGGCGACGGAGATCGCGGAGATCCACGCGGTCCGCCGCGGCTCGCTCGGGACCAGAGCGGCGCGGCCCAGAAGCACGGCATTCAGGATCAGCAGCACGAGCTGATCGGGCCGCCAGGACAGCGGCATCGTCCGCTCCATCAGCACGTAGCAGAGCGCGGCCGCGATCGTCCCCGACGCATCCAGGCGCCGCAGACCGCGCTCGGACAGGGCGAGCCCTCCCGCCAGCATCCAGGTGACGAACAGCGCGGCCGTCGCCGCGAGGTGAAAGAAGGGGAATCCGTCGAGCGGGGCGGTCCGCGTGGGGTCGCGATTCGCGAGCGCGTTGATGACCACGCGCATGACGAGAAACGAGCCGGAGGCCAGGCAGGCGATCCGGGCGTAGAGCGCGAGCCGCTCGGCGAAGAAGTCTCTCTCGCCGGAGGGTCCCGCCGGCGCGATGCCTTCCGGCGGCTCGGTCCCCCGGACCCGGATCGGCTCGAGCCGGGCCGTCGTGGCGTGCTCCAGAGCTCCGGTGTCCGTCTCGCGCATCCATCCGCTCCTCGGCCCGCGCCCGGGCCTCTCGGGCTCCCGATCCTATCGGGATCGGCGGGCGCGGTCCTCCGATGCGGCGGGTGGCGGCCCGGTCCGCCGGGACCGATCGCTCAGGCCGGAATTTCCGTTTCCACGTAGAGACTCGCCCGCGGCTTGAAGACACCCTGCAACGCGCCGGGGATCTCGTCGCTCCGGACGATTCTCTTCGTGTGCTTTGCGAGCGCGGTCATCAGCTCCTCCTTGGGAATCGGCCAGGAGCCGCGCTGGATCGTCGAGACCATTGCCCAGAGCTCCTTCGGCGCCTTCGGAAGGAGATCGTCCACGAACGGGCGGGGCGTGGCGTTGTGGCTGCCGTGATGACCCACCTTCAGAAACGTCGTCTTCGCGAGGAGGGCCGTCCACTCGGAGTCGCCCAGGATCATGTTCCAGGTTCCCCACTGGGCATCTCCGGGGAAGAGAAGAAAATTCCGCCCGGTCTGCAGCATCAGCACGAGGCTCGTGCCGTTGACCGCTCCGTCGAGGGCCGCCGCGACCACGCTCTCGTCCCCGTCGCCGACGCCGTCGACGATCGCCTTCTCCTCGGGGGAGAGGGCGCCGCCCGGCATTCCGTCGTAAGTCCAGTCGCCCGGGAACGGCGGGCGCGGATCCTTGCGGTCCGCCGCTCCGGCGGCGACCACCTGCAGATAGCTCTTTCCCTCCGGCGGATCCATGTTCGCGATCACGCTCTCGTCGAACGAAGGGCCCATCGCATGGATGACGACCCCCGGGAGGCACTCCGCCGTGAAGCTGCTCTTGCGCCGGTCGCGCGGCGGGAGAAAGCGGCGGACCGCCTCGCCGGCGAATCCGCTATGGAGCGTCTGCATGGCGGCGTCGTTGGTGAGCGCATTGGCGGCCAGATCGATCACGTCCGCGGCCGCCCCGAGGCGCGTCAGCTCCTCGTGCAGCGCCAGCGCGAGCCGGCTCTGCGCCTCGCGGATGCGGCGCGCCTCGGGGTCCGCGGGGTCCTCCGTCCACGGCATCCACACTTCCCGGACCTCGACCTCCGACCAGGCCTCGTTCGCGAACCCCGAGACGTGGTCGCGGTGGCGGTGCGTCGCGACCACCACGTCGATCCGCGGTTTTCCGTCGGCGTCCTTCACGTCCTCGATGATCGCGCCGACGACGGAGTCGATCGGGCCTCCGTCCCCCTGCTTGATCGAGCCGCAGTCGAAGAGAATCTTCCGGTCGCCCTTCTTTCCGGGAATCCGCACGAGGAACGCGTCGCCGAACCCGACGTTGTACATCCCGATCCGGATCTTCTTCGGAGCGGGGCTCATCGGACGATGCTCCGATGGATCGCCGCGAATCCGGTGGCGATCATCCGTTCTCCCCGCCGGTCCTCCGGCAGGTAAGTCATTGCGGGATTCGTGGAGTCGACGAGATCCACCCACTCCCGCTGCTTCTCGAGACGCTCGCGTGACAGCGGTTTGGAGATCACGTAGCGGACGGTTCCATCGGCGCCCGCGATCACAGTCGAGCCTCCGCGCATCGGAAGACCGCCCATCGCATTCTTTTCGGACTTCTCCTGCTGAACGAACTGCGTGACGATTTCGATCACGAGCCTTCCGTCCTGGCCCACTCGAAAGACCGAGTGAAATCCCTGCACGTCGACGGGCCGGCCTTTCTGGAGACCCAGCAGCTCGGCGTTGCTCTCCGCGTACGGTCGAAGAACGTCGTCGGTCAGATCGGACAGGTCGGGCGCGGCCCTGGCCGCCGTCTCCACGGCCGGCCGGCTCTCCCTGCTCCCCGAAGCCTGGCTGAAGGCGCCCGGAGCGACGCTCGAGAGATCGCCGAGCAGGGCGACGGGGAAACGCGGGACTTCCGGCGGCGCGTTCTCCCAGAGAAGCGATTCTTCGGCGAGCGACCAGACCCCGTCGGGATAGATCCCGCGCGAGCGGAAAGCCTCGATCATGCTGGCTCGCTGCCCGACGTCGTCGCTCGGATTGAGCTCGTAGTCCGCGGTGACGAGGGCGCGCAGGTAATCGCCGAACGTGACGTCGACCGGCGGCAGGTATTCGAAGGCGCGGATGCACATGGTCAGGATGGACTGCGCGGTTCGCGAGGCCTCCCCGGCGACGCGGGCGATCAGGTCGGGGTGAAGATCGCCGGCGGGCAGCGTCCCCGTTCCCCCCGTCGCGATGCGGAGGAGGTCGGCAATCCGCCGCTGATACACCGAGAAGAACGCGTCGAAGACGGCGGCCACCAGGATGCTTCCCCGTTCGTGGGGCTCCATCACGGTCTGATACAGGCGCTCCGCGGCCGGCTGGCCGTCGTCTCCACGCGCGCGGGCGCGCAGCGAGCCTCCGGTGTCCAGGTCGACGGCGGACCGCAGTGCCCGGCCGCTTCCCGTCGCGTAGCCGAACTGCTGCGCCAGTTGTACCAGCGGGGTGGGCGATCGCAGATCCGTCCGCGTGGCGCGGATGTAGTCGTGGAGGATGTCGGGGAAGGTGAAGTGCTGGAAGATCGCCACGATGTCCGCGAAGCCCTCGTGGAACGCGGCGACGTCCGGGTTCGAGAACTCGAGGAAATTCGAGCGAAGACGGTCGACCAGGGCGTGCGTGACCTCGTGCGCGATGATGTCGTGGGAGAGGCACGTGAAGACGTTCTGGCCCGGGAGGTTTCGCCCCGGATTGGCCAGATCCGCGCGGAAATATCCGAACAGGACTCCGAGGAGCCGGCGGTCGTAGAACGCGTTCGGGCCGCGGAAGGCGTGCGGAAGAAGCCGAAGGCGCCGGCCCGCCCGGAAATAGATGCTGCGTCCGAGGGCGCGCTCGAAGTTTTCGATGACCTTCATCGCGACCGCATAGACCATCTGCTGGTGGAATCTCGGATCGGACTCGGTCGGCTCGAGGCCGCCCTGCATCAGGATCGCGGGGTCGTCGAGGTTGACCGGCTGGTAGTAGCGGCCGCCGGCGACGGAGCCGTCGTAGTCGACGACCTCGATCCGGGAACCGGCCGGTCCCGGCGCCAGCTTTTCGTTGCCCACCGCGATCGTTGTGAGGTTTCCGGCGGCTCGGCCCTGCATCGGATCGGAGGCGAAGATCTTGAGCGGACGCCGGGCCGGAGACGCGAGGACGTAACGCGACTCGATCCGCTTCACGGGGTTTGCCCGGCGGAAGAA
>JALYUA010000006.1 GCA_030854005.1 Acidobacteriota bacterium | reverse complement strand
CGTCGGCGCCGGTGCCGGCGGCCGGCGCCCCGGCGGTTTCCTTCTTGCCGCAGGAAGAGGTCACGAAGCCCGCCGCCACCAGGAGAAGCGCGACCCCGACCCCGACCCCGACGACCGGCAGGCGATGCGATTTCCCGCGCGAATCCGCGGATGTGCGCGATGTCATGAGTCTCCTTCTCACAAAACTGTCGATTGTCCTCATAACGTAAGAGATACGGCCTCCGTTGTCCAGCAGACCTGCCCCTTTTATTCGCAGAATCGCGGAAGATCCGGCGATTGCCAGAGAACCATCCGCGCCGTCCCATCGAGGTTGCGCGCGGTGCATGGCGTCTTCCCCGCGGATCGGAGAGCCGTCTCGAGCCGGGCGCGCGTCTCGGAATCGAGCTCGGGCCGGATCACGACCAGGGCCTCCCGCGCCGACACGCGCGCGAGTCCTTCGGCGGAGAGGCGCCCCGACTCGACCTTCACGTCCGCGAGAGGCGGCAGCCGATAGACCTCCTGAAGGGACGTGAAGCCGTAGGCGACCGTCCACTGGTCGGTCAGGAAGAGGAAGTGGCGCTCCCGGTCCGGCGACCGCCGCACCGCGTTCTGGGCCGCGCGGTTGAAGACCGCCTCGATCCCCTGGTACTGGCCCGCCATGCTCCGCGGCGACACGACGTACGCCTGCGCCAGATTCGCGGCAAGGACCGCCGCGAGAAAGATCCCCGCCGCAGCGTTTCGAGCTTGCGCGGAGATCCCCGCGGAGGCGAGACGGTCGAGGATCCACGAGAGACCGACGGCCGCGCCGAGAGCGAAGCCGGGGAGCAGGATGAACATGCGGGTCGTCGGCGGAGAGTCGGACCCGTGAGTGGCGGAGAGGATCAGGACCGCCGCAGCCCCCGCGATGCAGAATCGGGCGAACCGGTCGCGAAGCCCGCGCCGCAGGACGACCGCCGCGCCGATCGCGATCAGGGCGGCGGAGAGAGGGTCCTGGTACGAGATCGCGACGAAATGACTTTCGCCCGGCTTGTACAGAGGCGAGAACGCGGCGTACACGACATTCCGGGCGAAATGCAGCGCGGGGGACACTTGCGTCGTGGCGAAGTCCTCGTTTCCGTAGAAGACCCCCGGAAGCTTCGACAGGAAAAACTCGGGCAGAAGGAGGAGCGGAAACGCGGACAGGAGGAAGGCGCCCGCGGCGTTGGCCCAGCGCGCGGCCGCGTCCGCCGACCGCGGCGGGTCGTAGATCGCGAGCAGGATGACGGGAAGCGGCAGGCAGTACAGGGCCGCGGGGTAGACGTAGCAGCAGGCGCCCGCGGCGAGCCCCATGCATGTGAAGGCGAGAGTGCGTTTCGTGCGGATCGCCCAGGCCGCCGCGGAGAGGAGGAGAGCCACGGTCAGGTGCGCCTGGAGGTTGGGGTAGCCGATCTTGGCGAATGACATCAGGTATTGCGAAACGGCGAGGAAAAAGCACGCGGCCGTCGCGATCCGGCGCCCGGCGAAGGTCCGAAAGAAGGAGAAGTAGAACGGGATCGCGAGCGCCGAGAGGTAGAGGCTGCTGATCTTCCATCCGAAATTGTCGGTTCCGGCCAGGAACATTCCGGCCGCCTGCACGAGCGACGTGAGATACGTGAACTGGCCGTACACGCCCTCCATCCCGAAGAGGCGCGTTCCGACTTCGGGCAGGCTCTGGTTCCGGACGATGTCGGCCGCCATTTCCCGGAACGCGTATTCGTCTCCGACGAGCGTGTACCACCACGAATCGAGAAACAGCCCGCGTACGAGGAGCGCCAGCGGGACGAGCCACGCCCACGCCGGCAGCCGCCGCCGAAGACGGAGCGCCAGTGCGCCCGCCAGCACGAGGAGCGCCGCCGCCGGCCACGCAGCGCCTCGACCGCGGATCGCCGCGGACATCGCGATCACGACCGAGAGCTGCAGCGACACGATCGCGAAGAACGCGGGCGCCTTGCGCCGCCAGATCCGGCGGAGAACGGCGGGCGGAATTTCCCTCACGAGGCTGCCGGCGCCGTAACCCGCCATCGCCGCCAGGAGCTCGATTCCCGGAGGATGGCGGAAGAAGGCCGCGCGGATCAGGATCAGGAGGCACGCCGCGGCGGACACGATCGTGAGCGCCTGCGCCCCGGTCGACGCTTGTCTCCTCCGCCTTCCCCGCCGCCGCGCCGGGGGAGGGCCCGGCACCCAGGGAGGAGGGTCCCTCCGTCGCAGAAGGAAGAGGAGGAGCAGCAGCACGTCCGCGGCGAGGACGGCCGCGAACCAGGAGGGCCAGTCGAGCCCCGAGAAAAAAGGGATAGTCCGCCACACCGCGTCGAGCTCCCGAGGCGCAGGACGGCGCATCCAGAGCAGGACGACGGCGAGGAGCGACGGAATCGCGGCGAGGGCGGAGGCGGCGGCCAGGACAGCCAGCGGGCGCGTCCGGCGCGGCCGCCGGTCCGACGCGTCTCCGAGAAGAAGGTTTTCGGAGGAGGGGGCGAGCGCGGTCGGCCTTTCGGCGCGGCTCGCGATCCCGCCGTCCCCGGGAGAGGCTTTCGGCAGGCGCGTGGCGTTATTTCCCGTCGAGAGGGATCCGGGAGATCGCGCCCGAGTCCGTGTTGGCGACGAACAGGATGCGGTTCTTCCGGTCGACCGCGATACCGGTGGGCTTCGCGAATTTCTTTCCGGCGGCGTCCGCCGTCCAGCGCCGCCGCTCGACGCCCTTCCGGTCGAGGAGGACGACCGCGCCGGCGACCGGATCGCTGACGAAGACGGACCCGTCCGTGTCGGTGTCGACGTACGCCTCGGCGTTGGCGCCCCATCCGGAGAACTTCCAGCTCGTCCTGAATTTTCCGGCCGCGTCGAGGACCTGGATCCGGCGGTTGCCGGTGTCCGTCACGTAAACCTCTCCGCCGGGCCCGACCGCGACCGCCACCGGCGAGGCGAACTGCTCCGGCCCGGCGCCGGATCTTCCGATCGCCTTTGCGCCCGTCAGGTCGCCGTTGCAGACGATGATCCTGTTGTTCCCGGTATCCGCGACGTACACCGTCCCGCTGGCGGCGACCGCGATCCCGTGCGCGCCGTAGAGGTCAGCGGCGAGCTTTCCCTGGAACTGGCCGGCGTCCGTGAAACGCTCGACCCCGGTGCGCCACGTGTCGGCGACGTAGACGCTCGCTCCGCGCACGGCGATTCCGCACGGGTCCTTCATCGCCCATACACCCTCACCGTGTCCGCCCCATCCGCCGAAGAGCCCGCCGGCGGCGTCGAACACGCGGACGGCCGCGTTGCCGAAGTCCGCGATCCAGACGCGGCCCTTTTCATCCACGGCGATCCCCCGGGGAAACTTCAGGCCCGCGAAGGGCGGCGCCGCCGTCGACGGTTTCTCCGAGAGGTGGGGAGACAGATCGGCGGGAACGGTGGGAGAGGGGGAGGCGGAAGCGCCCGCCCCTCCGGTCGTCTCCGCCTTCCGGCACGCGCTCGAGGCCGCGGCGGCGAGGAGCAGACCGAGGGCGGCCGCGGCGGGAAGCGTCCGCAGCCGGGATGCGCGAGTGATCATCGGCTCTTCCTTTCGGGCAGTGGACACGCGGCGACGGATGAGTTGCCGGAGTTGACGACGTAGAGGATACGGGCTTTCCCGCTGATGGCGAGACCGGTCGGCCGCGAGAAGGCCTTTCCGGAGGGATCGGCCAGGAGCTTTCGCAGGAGCTTTCCGTCCGGCGCGAATTCGAGCACGGCGTTGCCCGTGGGATCGCTCGCGTAGACGCTCCCGTCGTCCGAGACCGCCAGGTGGGGCTCCGCGCTGTCGCCCCATCCTGCGACCGGCCAGCCGCCCGCGACCTTTTCGTCCGCGCCGATCGTCTGGATGCGCTTGTTGGCGGTGTCCGCGACGTAGACGAGACCCGAAGGAGCGATCGCGATGCCTATGGGTCCTGAGAACTGTCCGGGGCCCGAGCCCTTCTGGCCGATCACCCGGCCGCCGGTCAGGTCCGCCTCGTAGACCATCACCCGGTGATTGCCGGTGTCGGTCGCCCAGACCCGTCCGTCCGGCGCGACCGCGACGCCGCGCGGCCCGTAGAGCTCCGCGGCGGCGGCCTTCCACCGGCCCGCCAGGTCGAACCTCACGATGCGGCCGTTCCACGTGTCGGCCACATAGAGGTCGTCGCCCCGCGCGGCGACGGCGCAGAGCTCGCGGAACCCGTGCTGGCCCGCGCCGCGGCCGCCCCAGCCGCCGAGGAACCCGCCCTTCGCGTCGAAGACGCGCAGCCGCGAGTGGCCGAAGTCGGCGATCCAGATGCGCTCCCTCGAATCGACGGCGGCGCCGCGCGGCTCCTTCAGCCGCTCCCACGGCGGCGAGCCCTCGGCCGCCGATTCCGCGATTTCGGGAGCCTCCTCGGGCTCCGTGTCGGGCGCCGCGGCGGATGCGGCGGCCTCCGGGGCGGGGACCGGCAGCGTCTCGCGCTCGGGAGCGACGACGTCCTGCGAATCGCCGCCGGCGACCCGGTATACCGTCGCTTCCGGGTTCTCATACGCGACCTGGAACAGGTCTTTCGCCATCCTGAACTTGGCGAGGCCGGCGGCGGGATAGGTCTTCCGCTCGAGCGAGCCTACGTAGACGTATCCCACGTGATAGCGCCGCAGCAGCGCCTCCGCCGCCGAGGCCTTCGGGCTCGAATAGATCTCCGCGACGGCGGCGCGCCGCTCTTCGATCCGGGCGGGCGGATTTCCGCGCTGCTGCACGTGGTAATCCCATCCGAGAACGGTCGGCAGCCCGGTCAGCATGGAGATGCGGCCGAACTCCTGGTACGAAGGTCCCTGCGCTTCGAGCACGACGGGCGTTCCCCGGATGGACCGGCGCAGCCACTCGACGGCTCGATATTCGCCCGGGTGCCACCGTTCGCGGTACGCGAGCCCATCGAGCGTCGGCGAGGACGCGCGCACGCCGTCAGGGAGCGAGGATCGGTTCGGGGCCAGGACTCCGTAAGCGCCCGAAGCGCTCGTGAAGATCCCGGCGGCGAAGAGAAGGACGGCGATCGCGCGGATCGGGCGAGGCCACGACGAGAACGCGCCCGGCCGCCCCGCCTGCCCGAAGACGAGAACGGCGCACCCGACCGCAAAGAGGAGCCACGCCTCCAGGTACAGCTTGAAGTACGTGTTCATGCGGTCGTAGATGTAAAAGCGCTGCGCGACGAGAATCAGGAAGAACGCGGTCGCGACAAAGCCGCAGGCAAGCCGGTCCTCCGGCAAGCGGACGAAGAAGATCGCAGCGAACAGGAAGAGGAAGATGGCCGTGGCGCAGAACGCGTCCGGCAGGCGGACGGCGAGAGCGGCGAGCAGGGCGCCGGCCAGCAGCGCGACCGCGCCGAGGGCTCGCCGGCCGCGGCGCTCCGGGTCCCGGCGGCGCAGGGCGGTGATCAGCCACCACGCGATCGCAAGAAAAATGAACACCCCGAACACGGTCAGGATGTCGATCCCGCGCGCGCCGGGCCCGTCGTTCCGGCCGTGACCCGGGGCGCCCCCGCCCCGAACCCACAGCGGGAGGACGAGAAGAAGGGCGGTTCCCGCCGAGACGAGGAAGACGAGAATGGCGCGGAGCGTCCCGGCGGCGGACAGCCGGCCGCTCGAGAACGCGGCCGCGGCGGCGATCAAGACGAGAAGCCCACCGAGAAGCGGCACGTCCCAGGCGTTGGTCAGCGCCTGGGACGCGACCGCGCCACCGAGAGCCGCGGCCGAAACGAGGATCGGCGGAAGGCGCGCTCCGGGAACGGCGGCGCGGCGGAGCAGAGCGAGCGCGCAGGCGGCGACGACCAGGAAGAGCGGGATCGCGAACACGTGCGCGTGCAGGTCCGCGAACGTGAGGCTCCAGAAGGGATATTCGTTGATCGTGTCGCGGATGACGCGCGACGTCGCCCAGAAGTAGTGCCAGTCGAGATGCCGGGCCTCGTGGCGGGCGGGCTGGTTGACGAGCCACTCGCGCAGACCGGCGAGATTGCCGAGGATCGCCACGAATCCGGCCGCCACGACGCCGGTGCGGCGCGCTCCGGTCCAGTTGCGGGCGAGCGAGTAGGCCCCCGACATCGCCGCTCCGCCGAGCAGGCCGAACGCGAGGTTGAACGTGAAGCGGGTGGAGAGACCGGTCAGCATCGTCAGCAGCGCGACCATCTCGTGCCCGAAGGTGTAGTAGCCGAGCGGCGCGCCGGCGAACCAGGGGTCGGAGGCGGGAAGGACGGGCGTCCGGACCAGGATGTTCAGGATGGAGAAGTCCATCGGCTTCTCGCCCCAGAAGATTTCCGGATTCATCGCGCGCAGGCCCGCGAAGAGGGCGAAGCCGATGGCGAAGGCCGCTTCCGTTTCGGCGAGCGACCGGCCATGCGTTCGCCAGAATGCGGAAATGACGCGGCCGCGGGCGGCGAGGGCGGCCACGGAGAGAAGGGCCAGGACCGCGAGGCCCGCCACCGCGGCCCCCCGTCCGTTGCCGAGAACGCGCGCCTGGACGAGGACAGTCAGCGCGTAGGTCGCGACGGCGAGGCCGACGATTCGCGCCATGCCGGCGCCCTTGTCCGGCAGCGAGCCGAAGAGGACCGTCACGAAGGGAAGCGCGAGAAGCCCCACGAGCGCGGTCGCCAGGTAGAAGAGGACGGCGGCGCTCCACGAACCGCCGCTCCGCTCCGACGCCGCCGAGGCCCGCTCCGCTCCGGCCTGTCGCGGGGGCAGAATCGATTCCGAGACGCGCCGGCTCCTCCGCGGCGCCTTCTCCCATTCCCAGATCGTGGGAGGAGTCACGGGAATCGCCGCGAGCAGAATCGCGCGCGCGCGGCTCTCCGAGAACGCGGGCGTCTTGCGGAACAGGAGCACCCGCGGGTGGTCGTAGACCGTGAACTGCTCCTCTGCCCGGTCGTCGGGGAAGCGCAGCGGCCCGAGGGAGGGATAGGAAGTGAAATCCGCGTCGCGTTCGAACCCGAGCCGGCCTTCGAACAGAGCGCGATAGTAGGCGGTCGTCATCGGAAAGACGCTCGGAAGGCGGGTGATGTTGCCGTACACGCGGTTGCTCGTGATCGCGAGCCAGTCGGTCTTCGCGAGCGTGCCGACGACCGCCTCGACTTTCGCGGCGTTGTCCGGCCCCCAGAGGTCCATCGCGGGACCTTCGTAGCGGTTCGCCTCGTATCCGGGCAGCGGAAGGGGGAGGGCGTCGTCCCATGACTCGGAGGAGAACCGCGCCGGCGGCGGGACGTGCTCGTAGATCCACCGCGAGGCCGCGACGCGCGTGTGCGGCCGGCGATAGATCGAAGAGAAGGCGATCCCCGCCAGAACCGTGCCCAGGACCACGATCGCGGGCAGGGCGCGGGCGATCCGGGAGGCGGCCGGCCGCCCCGCGAGGCGGGCGAGAAAGAGCGCCGTGACGACCGCGAAGACGGGATAGGCCGGATAGAAATAGCGGATCGACTTCGAGAGCGTCAGTCCGTGGTACGCGCAGACGATCGCGGCGTAGAGAAGGAGCGGGAGCAGAGGCCGCCGCTCGCGCCGCCAGGACGTGAGCAGCGCGGCGGCAAACGCGGCGAGCGCGGCGATCCCGAAGAACGGTCCGGCGCCCCAGAACACGAAGTTCCGCAGAGGAAAGAGGACCGTGCGGCCGGCCCACTGCAGCGCCGGCGGAAACCCGGCGACGCTCTTCGACAGGGACATCAGAGCCTGCATGTCACGGACGTAGCGGGGGTCGAGCCTCCAGCCGGCGAACACGTACGGGAGCCCGACCCGGATCGCCGCGTACGCCGCCGCGGCCGCGAGGAGGCTCCGGAGAACGACACGGGCGGCGGCCCGGGAAGCGTCCCGCCCGGCCTGAGCGGCCTCGACGAGAAGCGCGAGCCCGACGGCGCCGAAGAGCGCGAGCGCGGTGATCTTGCAGGCGACCGCCAGGCCGAGCGCCGCGCCCGTCGCGGCGACGCCGCCCCACGAGGATTTCCCCTGCGCGATTCGGACGGACCCGAGAAGAGTCGCCGCGACGAACGTCGTCAGGAAGCTGTCGACCGTCCAGTAATGGGCGAGCTGGATCGCCAGCGGGCAGAAGGCGATGAGCGCCGACGCGGCGAGCGCCGGCCGCCGTCCTCCGAAGCGGCGGGCGATGAGATAGGTCAGCCACACGGTGACGAGGTCGAAGAGGGCGGAGAGGGCGCGGCCGACGAGATACGCGCCGTCGTAACCGGGCCGGTGCACCGCGTGCGCGACGGCCCTGGTGAGAAAGAGCGGAAGCGTGCCGTAGACGAACGAGTCGTGCTTGCGGTTGTAGGGGTTCAGCGGCGAGGTCGCCGAGTCGAAGTAGTTCCGGATGCTCTTCGGGGCCTCCAGGTTCTCCTCGACCATGGAGATGTGCCGCTCGTCGGGATGGAGATGGTGCGCGTCATCCCAGGCGAGGCCGACGAAGCGCAGGATCGCGCCCGCCACGAGGATGGCGAGGAAGATCGCGCGAGCCCGCCGCCCCTCACGCCCGGCGGGCGCCGGGATTTCCGCCTCGGTGGCCGTCAAGCTTCCAGGCGCCGGTTCGCCGCGAAGAGAAACCCGAGGTTGGCGTGCGCGGGATTGGGGCGAGTGCGCACGCGGAAACCGCGCCCTTCGAGGAAAGGGACGAGGTCCTCGTGCGAGTGCGCGGCGATGCCGTCGTGGAACTCCATCGCGATGTGGCGCACGCGCGCCAGCGCCGCGTCGCTCGCGCCGAACAGGATGTCGTACTCGCCGCCCTCACAGTCGATTTTCAGGAGGTCGCAGACTTCGACGCCCGCCTCCCCGAAGGCGGCCTCCAGCGTGATGGAGGGGACCCGCAGCGCGCCGCCAGTCTCCGCGGTCTCGGTCTGCGCGGTGCGATGCTGTCCCTCGAGGCCGGTCCTGGTGTAGAGGAGCAGCTCGCCCGCCTTCCCCGCGATCGCCACCGGAAAAGCCTTCACGTTCGACAGGCCGTTTAACCGGAGGTTCTCTTCGAGCAGGGCAAAGGACTCGGGCAGCGGCTCGAAAGCGAACACGCGCGACTTCGGGCTGCGCCTCGCGACGCAGATCGCGAAGTCCCCGGACCCCGCGCCGATGTCTACGACCGTCCAGCCGTCTTCGACTTCGACCTCTCCGCGCTCGTAGTCGCGGTCCAGGCAAGTCTCCTTGATGATCCAGACGTCCATGCGGCCGCGAACGCGGAAACGACTGCCGTCGTCGAGCACGATCGTCACGGGACGTTTCAGGGGCAGCCCGGCGAAGATCCCCAGAACGGCGGGCCAGCTCCGGATCCGCAGGAGGAGCGTCGGGATGGAGGACAGGTAGTAGCGCCAGCGGGAAAACCGGAGCGCCCGCTCGCGCTCGGCCAGCGCGAGAGGCTGTGCCGAGGCGGTCACGGGAGGTGTCTCGGCGGTCGCGGTCCGGGCCTCTGGGTCATGTGCGGGAGGTGATCTCATTGTAGCGGACGGGTCCCGGTTCGAGTGAGCGGTTCCGGATGGCGAGGCGGTAGACGCTCTCGTACTCCGAGACCGTCCGCTCGAGAGAGAACCAGGCCTGCGCCGCGGGGGCGTTCTTTCGATACGCCACCGGGGATTCGAGCACGCGCAGGATCGCGGCGGCGAGAGATTCCGGATTGCCGGGAACGGCGAGCTCGCCCATCCCGGTGCGGAGAACGGGCTGCCGCACGCCCGGCAGGTCGGAGGCGACGGCCGGAACGCCGCGGAGCATGGCCTCCATCTGGACCATCCCGAACGATTCGGTGCTGTTCGTCGACGGGAGAGCGAGCACGTCGGCGAGGTCGAAAAGGCCGTCCATGTCCTCGGGCGCGACGAGCCCCGGCATGACGACGCCGGAGCTCCGATCGCCGGCGAGCGCGGCGAGACGGCGGCCGACCGTTTCTCCCGGCACGCGGTCCTTTTCGCCCGCGAGGAGCAGCCGCGCGGCGGGAAAACGCAGCCGCACCGTCTCGAAGGCCTGGAGCAGTTCGAAGAGCCCCTTTTCCGCGGCGAATCGCCCGGCGAAGAGGATGACGGGGGCGCCGCCGATCTCCCAACGCTCCCGGAGGACCGCCGCGGAGGCGCCGGCCCGGCCTGCGCGCGGCTCCGGCGGAGGGGGCGCGATCTCGATGAAGCGGTCGAGCCTCGACGCGATCGCGGGAACGCTCTCTGCGTAGTCGCGCGTCGAATGCACGATCGCGGCGGCCCGTCCGAGGGCGTAATTCTGGGAAAACCGCGCCGCGCTTTCGATAAGGCGGCCGGCCGCGCCCGGCGGAAGGCGGAGGTCGCAGTGGTAGGTCACGACGAGCGGCACCCGCCGGCGGCGCGCGAGGCGGGCGAGCGGGATCGCCGCCACGAGCGGAGAGTGGACGTGAAGGACGTCGGCGCCGGCGAGCTCGCGCGCGACGGAACGGGGAAGCGCGGGGGAGACGAGCGCCTTGCCGGCGCGAAGGAGCACGGGCGCCCGAACGATCCTCACGCCGCCGTCCTGTTCCTCCGCCGGGAGCGGCGCCGCATGGCGGTGCGTGACGACCGTCACCGCGTGGCCCCGCGCGGCAAGCCCGCGGGCCAGGCGCTCGGCGTACACCGACAGCCCCGACACGTTGGGCCGGTAATAGTCGAGCGCCATGACGATCTTCATGGACCGGCGTGAACGGAGTAGACCGCGGTCGGGCCGCGCAGCTCCTGGGACAGGAAAGGGTAGGACGCGATGCGCTCCGCCGCGGGGTAGAGCCGCCGCTCGAGGTCTCCGAGGACGACGTGGGTGACCTTGTAGCGCTTGAGAAACGCGAGCGCGACCCTCTCGTCCCGGCCTTCGTAGAACGTGCGGATCAGGGAGGCCCGATCGCCGACCTGCTGATCGTTGTTGCGCCAGAGGCCTTCGTGGTTCGCCCATCCCAGCACCGTCGGGATGCCGGTGTGAGAGGCGATTCGCGCGTACTCGCTGTAGGCGTCCCCGGTGGCCTCGAGCACGACAGCGT
>JALYUA010000313.1 GCA_030854005.1 Acidobacteriota bacterium | reverse complement strand
CACGTGGCCCGGCGCCGGCTGCGGGACGCGGCGCGGCCCGAGCCGGCCCTCGCCTGCTGCGGCGGCGAGTTCCTTCCCTTTCGCGACGGGTCCTTCGACGCCGTCGTGTCGATCGCCACGCTCGAGTTCGTGCCGGACGCGCGAGCGTTCCTGTCCGAGTGCTCCCGCGTCCTCGCGCCGGGAGGACTTCTCCTCCTCACCGCCGTGAACCGGTTCACGCTCGCGCGCGAGCCCCACGTCGCCCTCTGGGGCGTCGGGTTTCTCCCGTACGCCTGGCAGGCGTCTTACGTGCGGAGGCGGAGGGGCGCGAGTTTCGAGAACGTCCACCTGCGCTCGCAGGGGGAGATTCGGCGGGCCGCGGCTGCCTGTTCTCTCGAGACGGAGGTCTGCCTGCCGGAGGTCGCCGACGACGAGGCGCGCGGGCTCTCTCGGGGAGCGCGGGTCGCTCTGCTGGCCTACCGATTCGCGAAACGCTTCGCGCCGGGACGCGCGCTCCTGCGGCAGTTCGGTCCCGAGTGGGTGCTCGTCCTCAGGAAAGAGGGCTCGCGGCGCCGCGATCCGTGATGCCCGCTCCGCGGATCCGGTCGAGGCCCACCGGTTCCGCTCGGATCCGATCCGCGAGCCGGGCCGCGGCGAGGATTTCTTCCGCCGCGACCGGCGCGGCGGCGCGGCCCGCGACGGCCAGGAAGAAGAGCCGGATCAACGCGGGAAGGCCCGGATAGGCGGGCTCACGCGCCAGGGTCCGCCGCGAAAGGTTGGCCGCCGCGGTGCGCACGAGGTCGATCCCGAATCGGAAGGGCGCTCCGGCCTTCGAGACCCGTGACGGGCGCCGCCGCTCGATCACCGAGAAACCGTGAAACAGGTCGAGGTGCGCGGTCGCCTCCGTGCCGGTGACCTCGAGGCGGCAACGCGTCGGCCGGCCGCGGAGGGAGAGGAAGATTCCGAGAGTCGCGCTTTCTCCGCCGCTCGCGAGCGAGATCTCGTCCCGGCCGCCGTCGGCGATCTTCCAGGCGGACGCGGGCGGCGTCGCGCCGGCCAGAAGCCGGAACAGCGAGACGGGATGCGGGAGCATCGAGAGAAGCGTCTCGCGGGATTCCGCGGGCGGGAGGCCCTGGCCGCCCGCCGAACAGAGAAGAAAGTCGAGCCGGACGATGTCTCCGAGCCGCGCCCTCTGTTCCGCGAGGAGTCTCACGCCGCGCTGGAAGGGAAACTGGTGAACCGCCGAGAGCACCAGGCTGCTCTGCGAGGCGAAATCCAGAAGGCGTTTCGCCGCCTCGGCCGATTCCGCAAGAGGCTTCTCCGCCAGGACATGCCGGCCGGCGGCGAGCGCCGCCAGGACGGATATCTCGTGAACCGGCGAGGGCGTGCAGACGTGAACGGCATCGGAAGGACAGCTTCGCAACGCCTCGTCGAGATCGGCAAACACGGCGGCGCCCCGAAACCGCATCGCGAGTGCGCGGGCGGCGGCGCGGTCGGGATCGACGATCGCGGCGATTCGCGCTCCCATCCGGGCGGCGTACCGCGCGTGCCAGCGGCCCATGAGCCCCGCTCCGGCGATCGTCACGGCGAGCGGCTCTCCGCGACTCATGCGTCCGGGATCGTAGCTTGACAGAGCCCGTGCGCGCTCTCTAGTCTCCCGCCATAGTGCCAAACGCTCCGCGCGGACTTCCCCTTTCCGCCGGACGTCCGCAGATCGGCATCGGCGGCTGTCAGATCAGCGATCGCGCCAGGGAGCTCGTTCTCCAGGTCCTCGACAGCAACCGCCTCTCGGCCGGCCCGATGATGGACCGCTTCGAGAAGATGATCGCCGCGGCCCATGACAGGCGGTACGGCCTGATGTGCAACAGCGGGACGAGCGCGCTCCAGATCGCCCTGCAGGCGCTGAAGGAGTTGGGCGGATGGGCCGACGGCGACGAGGTGCTCGTCCCGGCCGTGACCTTCATCGCGACCGCCAACGTGGTTCTCTACAACGGGCTCACGCCGGTGTTCGTCGACGTCGACCCGGACTTCTACGAGATCGACCCCGCGCAGATCGAGCGGCACATCACCCCGCGCACCCGCGCCATCATCCCCGTCCATGTCGGAGGACTCCCCTGCGACATGGACCCGATTATGGAGATCGCGCGCCGGCGCCGGCTCCGCGTCATCGAGGATTCCGCGGAGGCGATGTTCGTGCGCTACAAGGGACGGCCCGTCGGCTCCTTCGGCGACGTGGCGTGCTTTTCGACGTACATCGCCCACCTGATCACGACGGGCGTCGGGGGCCTCTGCGTGACCGACGATCCCGAGATCGAAGTGCTGTTGAAGAGCATCATGAATCACGGGCGGGACTCCCTCTACACGCGGATCGACGACGACGAGGGGATGTCGGGCGACTCCCTGCTGGAGGTCGCCCGCAGCCGCTTCTCGTTCGTGCGGCTCGGCCACAGCTTCCGCGCCACGGAAATGGAGGCCGCGCTCGGCATCGCCGAGATGGAGAGAAGGGAAGAGACGACGCACCGCCGCCAGGAGGTCGTCGCGCGCATGACCCGCGGGCTCGAGCGCTGGAAGAATTTCATCCAGCTGCCCCGGCCGCGGCCGGAGACCGAAGAACTCCGCATGTTCTTCCCGCTTCGCATCCTCGACTCGCGGATCGAGCGCGACGATCTCATTCGCCACCTCGAGGACCGGTCGATCGAGACGCGCTATCTCCTGCCGCTCATCAACCAGCCGGTCTACCGGAAGCTCTTCGGAGATCTCGAGCCCCGCTATCCGGTCGCCGCGATGCTCAATCGGACGGCGTTCTACGTCGGATCGCACCCCGCGATGTCAGACGGGGACGTGGACTACGTCGCGGAGTGTTTCTCGGAATTCTTCCGGGCGCTGTGACGGCCCCGACAAACCTCGAAGCGGGCCTTCCCGCCGCCAGCCGCGGACTCCCGCCCCGCCGGCGCACCCACGGGCGGGCCGCCGCGGTGCGCTGCCAGATCTGTCGCGCGAAGACGACGCCGGGTCTCGATCTCGGGCACCAGCCGGTGGGGGACCTCCTGTTGTCGACCGCCGATCTGAATCGTCCCGAGACGCTCTACCCGATGCGCCTCCACCATTGCCCCGATTGCGGACTGACCCAGCTCGGCTTCACGGTGAGCCCGCGAATCGTCTACAGGAATTTCCCGTTCCTGAGCGGGACGACGCAGACGGCTACGCGGCACCTGCAGGCGCTCGCGGGAAACCTCGTCGCCCGCCTCGGGCTCGGGCCGAAGTCCTTCGCGGTCGACATCGGCTCCAACGACGGCACGCTCCTGAAGGGCTACGTCCCGCATGGCGTGCGGTTCCTGGGCGTCGACCCCGCCGGCGATCCGGTGCGGATCGCCAACGCGGCGGGGATTCCGACGCTGCACGCGTTCTTCGACGCGGAGACGGCCGAGAAGATCCGCGAGGAGCAGGGGCCGGCGGACGCGATCTCGGCGGCCGGCTGCTTCGCGCACATCGCCGACCTCTCCGGCCTGATGACCGGCGTGCGGCGCCTGCTCGCCCCCCGGGGGATCTTCGCGACGGACTCGCAGTACTGGCTGGACACGGCGCAGAGGCTCCACTACGACAACGTGTTTCATCAGCACCTGCGTTACTACTCGCTCCGGCCGCTCGAGCGCCTCTTCTCGCAATACGAGATGGAGATCTTCGACGTCGAGCGCTCCGAGGTCTACGGCGGGTCGATCGCCGTCTTCGCGGGCCACCGCGGGACGCATCCCGTCTCTCGACGGGTCCGGGAGCTCCAGGCCGTCGAGAGCGCGGCCGGGCTCTACGAGAACGAGTTCCACGAGCGATTCCGGATCGCGGTCGAGAAGAAGAAGCGGACGCTGTTCGACGCCGTGTACCGCCACGTCTCCGGCGGGCGCCGCGTCGTCGGGGTGGGCGCGCCCGCGAAGGCTTCGACCGTCTGCAACGCTTGCCGCCTCGGGCCGGAGATGGTCTCCTACATCACCGAGGTGAACCCGTTGCGGATCGGAAAGCACCTTCCCGGCGTCCACATCCCGATCGTCGGCGAGGAGCGCATGTTCGACGACTCGCCTCCTCCCGACGCCGCCGTTCTCTTCTCCTGGAACTACGCCGACGAAATCGTCCCGAAGCTCCGCCAGCGAGGTTTCACCGGCGACGTGATCCTGCCTTGAGCTCGAGCGGCCGTTTCCTCGGGGAGAACACGATTCTTTTCGGAGGGAGTGGATTTCTCGGCCCGTACATACTCAATCGCTGCCCGCGCATGGTGTCGGTCGGGCGCACGAAACCCGCGGCGCCCAACGAGCACGTGCCGATCGAGAGCCTCGCCGATCTCGGCGTCCTCGATCGCGTCCCCTTCGACAGGGTGGTCTACATCATCGGCCACACCGACCATCACGCGCTCGAGCGGGAAGAGGTTCCCCGTGGGGAGCCAAACGCCTTCGACTACCACCTGACGCCGCTGCTCCAGACGCTCGAGCAGCTCAAGCGGCGGCCGATCGTGAAATTCATCCACTTCTCGACGATTCTTCTTTACGACGACAGGAAGCTGACGATCCCGGTGTCCGAAGCCGCGCCGATCGACCCCTACAAGAACCGTTACGTCCTCTCCAAGTACCTCGCGGAAGAGGCCAGCAAGTTCTACGCGAAGTGGCTGCCCATCCTGACCGTTCGGTTCTCGAACCTCTACGGGCCGACGCCGCTCGAACGATACGACCTCATCCACGTGCTGATCCGGAGGCTTCTGGAGGAGGGCCGCGCGGAAATCTGGAGCCGGCGGCCGGAGCGGGACTTCATCTATGTCGAGGATGCCGCGGAGGCGATCATCCAGCTTCTCGGGAGCGACGCGGAGGGGCTCCTGAACCTGGGCTCGGGCACGATGACGTCGGTCGCCCGCATCGCCGATCTCCTGTCGGAGCTCTCCGGCTGTCCGATCGCGGATCGCGACATCCCCGTCGCCGGACCGATGCAGTTCCAGTGCGACCTGACCCGGCTGCGAGCCTTCATCGACTGGACGCCCCGGCACTCGATCGAGGAGGGCGTGCGGCGCACCTTCGAGGAGACGAAGGCGCGCCGGATATGAAGATCGGCGTCAACGGCTGGCGCCTCCACGGCCGGCGTACCGGAGTGGGCCGATATCTCTTCAACGTCGTCCGCTACTGGGATCGGGGGCTCGTGGGCGACCGCGTTTCTGAGATCAACTTCTACGCGCCCCGTCCGATCGACCGGAGGGCGGCCGATCTGCCGGAGAACATCCGGGAGCGCGTGTTGAGGCCGGAGGCTCCGATGCTCGTCTGGGAAAACCTGCGACTCGGTCCGGCGTCGCGCGACGACGTCCTCTTCTGTCCCTCGTATTCGCGCCCGATCACCGCCCGCCGGAAGACCGTGGTGACCCTCTTCGAGGCGACGCTGAAGCTCCACCCGGAGCAGTTCCCGCGGGAGCACTGGCACACGTTGCCCGCGGCGTACCTGGCGCTCTACCAGTGGAGCGGCCGCCACGCGACTCTCGTTCTGACGACGACCGAGGCGGGCAGGCGCGACCTGACCGCGGCGTACGGGATCGATCCCGCGAGGATCCGCGTCGTGCCTCTCGCGCCGCCCGAGGAGTTCCGGCCTCTGCCGGGCGACCCGCGCCTCCCCGGGATCCGCACCGGTCATGTCGGCGCCGACGTTCCGTTCTTCCTCTTCGTCGGAAAGATGACGCCCCGCCGCAACGTGCCGCTCCTCCTTCGCGCCTTCGCCGACTTCAAGCGAAAGAATCCGGCGCTGCCGCACCGGCTGCTCGTCGTCGGGCTGAACACCGTGCACCTCGACCTGCCGGCGCTTTCGCGAGAGCTTTCCCTCGGAGAAGATTTCGCCCACCGCGAGTACGTGTCCGACGAAGAACTGCATCTCCTGTACAACGCCGCGGAGGCGTTCGTCCTGCCGTACAGCTACGAGGCGCTGTCCCTGACCACCATGGAGGCCCAGGCGAACGGCCTGCCGGTGATCACGGTCGACGCCCCCGGCCTTCGGGAGGTCACCGGCGGCAAGGCCATCCTCCTACCGCTGCCGCTCACGACTGCGGCCGTTTGCGAGGCGATGACGCGGATCGCGACGGACGGCCCGCTCCGGCGTCGGCTCGCGGA
>JALYUA010000282.1 GCA_030854005.1 Acidobacteriota bacterium | reverse complement strand
ATCCAGGAAAAGGTGATCCGCAAGGTCGGCGGCAACGACGAGACGAGCGTGGACGTGCGGATCATCGCCGCGACCAACAAGGACCTGACGGAGCTCGTCTCCAACGGGAAGTTCCGCGAAGACCTCTTCTACCGGATCAACGTCATCCCGATCGTGCTGCCGCCGCTGCGCTCCCGCGTCGAGGACATCGCGCCGCTGACGCAGCACTTCATCACGATGATCTGCAAGGAGCAGAAAATCCCGGAGAAGAAGATCTCGACGGAGGCGATGCGGCTGCTCGAAGCCTATCCCTGGCCCGGCAATGTCCGCGAGCTCGAGAACACGCTCGAGCGGACGGTCGCGCTCGAGGCCGGTCCCGTGATCACCGCGTCGAGCCTCCCCGAGTCGATCGCGCTCGGGGTCCGCACGCGGGTCCCCGATTTCGAGAGCCTTCCCGCCGAGGGGATCAACCTCGAGGCCTACCTGGAAGCCGTCGGCAAGCGCCTGATGCGCGAAGCGCTCGACCGCTCGGAAGGGGTGCAGACGAAGGCGGCGGAGCTGCTTCGCATGTCGTTCCGCTCGTTCCGCTACTACGCCAAGAAATACAACCTGATCCGCAAGGAAGACCTCTACGAGGAGGCCGGGGAGCCCGCGCAGGAGGCCGACGCGCCGTGATCCGTTTCGATTCCCGGGCGTCGGCGCTTCTTCTCGCGCTCGTTCCCTTCGCCGCCCTTTCGGGAGCGTCCGGCTGCAACGGCGCGGGGCATCCCGCGTCCCCGTCCGCGGCGGGCCCGCCCGCCTCCGCCGCGTTCGCCCCGGCTCCCGCCTCGGGGCCTCGCGTCGAGATGCCGTCCGGTTCGATCTACCGGCTGGAGCTCGCGAAGACTCCCGAGGACCAGGCGCAGGGGCTCATGTACCGCGAGAGCCTGCCCGAGAAGTCCGGAATGCTCTTTCTCTTTTCGGATCCGGGCGTGCACAAGTTCTGGATGAAGAACACGATGATCCCGCTCGACATGATCTGGCTCGATCCCGAGGGCAAGGTCCTCTTCGTCAGCGCCGACACTCCGCCGTGCAAGGCGGACCCCTGCGCGAACTACGGGCCGGACGCCGCGGCCGCGAGCGTTCTCGAGATCGCCGGCGGAATGACGGCGAAGGAGAAGGTCACGGTGGGATCGAAGTTGGAAATACACCTTCGGTAGCTGTCCGCCATCAGCTGTGTCTTCGCGCGATCCCGCCATCGCGTCTCCGATTCGACGGGAATCCAACATTCAGCGCCGCGCGCGACTTTTCTCGGTTGCTGACAGCTGACAGCTGAAAGCTCCTCAGGGCTCGAACAGAAACAGTCCGTCTCCCGTCGTCCCGACGTAGAGGCGTCCTCCCGGAGCGGACGCGGCGGTCGCGAGCGCCAGACCCGGCCGGGGGCTCGAAACGGCCAGGCGCCTCCCGCCCTCTTCCCAGACGAGCGTGCCTTCCTTGTCCTCGAGCGAGCTGTACTGGGCCGCGGGCCCCGTCGAGGCGGAGGTTTGAAGGAACATCCCGCCCTTCAGAACTCCCTGCTTCCGGCTGTTCCAGCTCTGGCCGTTCCACCGGAAGAGGCCGTCCGACGTGCGGACTTCGAGCAGCGGTCCGCCCGCCGCGTCCTGCAGGAGCTCGGCGCCGATCGGAGCGCCGGGCGAGCCGGCGATCGAGTGAAACGCGCGACCTCCCTCGGAGATCCGGAAGACCCCCGCGGTGGTCACGAGGACGGGAGAGGAAAAAGGAGCGCCGAAGAGCGAGAGGGGAACGCCGGGCGCCGGAGTGGCCGGAGCGGTCCAGCGCTCGCCGCCGTCGCGGGAGATCCGGACGCCGGACGAGGAAGAGAGAACCAGCACGGTTCTCCCCTCGGCGTCGCGAAACGCGGCGAGAGACGCGGCGGCGGGCAGAGAGTCTCGGGACACTCGCCGGACGCGCATACCCTGGGCTTCCCAGACGCCGCTCTCATCCCCGCCGTACGCGCGGAAGAAGAGCATGCGCGAAGGATCGTTCGGGTCGGCGACGAGATCCGAGACGCGGCCTTCGGCGAGCCCGACCGACGCGGCCTTGAGAGTCGCCGCGCCGTCGTCCGAGTAGAAGACTCCCTCCCCCTCGGTGCCGACGTAGAGACGGCCGGAGCGACGGTCGATCTCGAGGGCGGTCACGACGAGCGACTCGCGCGAGACGCGTGCCCAGGTCTCCCCGTCGTCCAGAGAGCGATGGAGGCCCCCGACCGTCGCCGCGTACACGACGCCGGGGCGATTCGGATCGCGGCGGATGGTGTGCGACCTCCGGTTCGTGAACCCGTTCTTAAATCTCGTCCATCGGTCGCCGCCGTCGCGCGTGCGGTACACCCACCCGCAGGTCGAGACCCAGACGTCCTTCGTGTTCGCCGCGTCGAAGTCCCACGCGTACACCGTCGCGTCCAGGACCATGCCTTCCGCGATCCTCGCCCAGGAGACCCCGGCATCCCGCGTGCGGAACGCCTGGCGCCACGTCCCGGCGTAGAGCGTGCGTGCGTCCGAGGGATCGAACGCGAGAGACTCGACCTGGAAGAGGCCCTCGGTCCCTTCCCCCGTCCGGATCCAGGTCGCGCCGCCGTCTCGCGACAGGTGCACTCCGTCGTCGCCCCCCACGGCGAGGGCCGGCGGGTCGGCGTCCCCCGGGGAGACGGCGAGCGCCCGCGTGGCGACGACCGTCTTCCAGATCGCGAGCACGGTCCAGTTTTCCCCGCGGTCGTCGCTGCGCACGACGAGTCCTCCCGCGTACTGTCCGGCGAGAGAGGCCCACAGGCGGCCGGCGACGCGGCGGTCCGCGACGAGGCCGGTGACGACGTACCCCGGAAAAGCCGGCCCCGCCCGGAGGGATTTCCACGTCGCTCCGCCGTCGGCCGAGCCGTAGAAGTTCCCTCGCGACGTTCCGCAGTAGACGGTGCGGCTTTCGAACGGATCGGACGTCAGGACGCGGACCTCCGCGCCCCAGACCGGAAGGCGCCACCACGTCGCAGCCGCGCCGCATCGCGAAAACGCGATGAAGAAGAAAAGGATGGCGAGGAAATTGAAGCCGGAGGGCCGCGTCAGTCTCAAGCGGATTTCCCCTCCCGCTCGAGGCGCGCGTGCGCCTTTCCGGCCGGCGCCTCTCCCGCTCCGCGGCGAACGGCGATCATCTGCGCCAGGATCGCGACCGCGATCTCTTCCGGCGTCACGGCGCCGATCGCCAGCCCGATGGGGGCGTGGATTCGCGACAGGGTCTCGTCGGAAATCCCCTCCTCCCTGAGCTTCTCGTAGACCCCGCGGACCTTTCGCGCCGATCCTATGAGCCCGAGGTAGCGAGCGGCCGGGGCCTCCGCGGAGAGCCAGGGGCGCAGGGCGGCCAGGTCCGTTTCCCAGCAGCGGGAGACGACCGCGACGTAGCGGTCCCGGCCGCGACCGACCGCTTCCGCCGGGAGGGAGTAATCGCGGCCGGTCCGCATGACCGCGGCCTCCGCCGGAAAGCGCTCGGCTCGCGAATACTCCTCGCGGTCGTCGGCGACGGTGACCTGGTAGCCCAATGGAATCGCCAGACGAGCAAGCGCCAGGCCAACGTGCCCGCCGCCGAGAATGATGAGCGCCGGCGCGGCCTTCAAGAGCTCCACGGACACGCGGGCGGATCCGCCGCAGATCATGTTGGTCATCTCGCGATCCTGGCCGGGCGCGATCTCCCGCTCGAAGAAGTCGTACCACTTGAGAAAACGGCCGGGACCTTCTTCCTGGCGGAACAGGGCTGCCGCATCCGCGATCACCACGGCTTCGAACGGGCCGCCCCCGATGGTGCCCGAAAAGGTCCCGTCCTCGAAGACGAGGAAGCGGCGCCCCACGCGGGACGGCCCGGACCCCCGCGTCTCCGTCACGGTCGCCAGCGCGACGCGCCCCCGGGCGTCGAGCTCGGAAGTCAGATGCCGGAAGAATGCCGCGTCGCTGCTCATGGAACTGTTCATTTTACGCGCAAGGGACGTCGGGCGGTAGACGGAAGGCGGGAGGCGGGAGGCGAGCCGAGCGACCAACGGGAGGAGACGGCCGCGTTACTCCGCCGTCAACTGGAATGGCGGGCTCTGAGCATCGATCGGGGGAATCAAACGACGACGCTCGACGCTCAACGCTGAACCTGCTCTCCCCTCTCAACTCCCGACTCTCGACTCAACTTCTGCTACCTTCCTCCCGCCATGGGCTCCGTTCGCGTCGCCGTTTTTCCCGCCGCCGGGCTCGGCACGCGGTTTCTTCCGGCCACGAAGGCTCAGCCGAAGGAAATGCTTCCGCTCGTCGACAAGCCGCTCGTCCAGTACGTGGTCGAGGAGGCCGTGGCGGCGGGGATCGAGCGGATCGTCCTCGTCACCAGCCGTGGGAAGAGCGCGCTCGAGGACCACTTCGACCTGTCGTACGAGCTCGAGCGGACACTCGAGGAGCGCGGCAAGCAGGACCTGCTCCAGCAGGTGCGCGCGGTGTCCTCTCTCGCGCGGATCTCCTCCGTCCGGCAGGCGCAGGCGCTCGGTCTCGGGCACGCCGTCCTCCAGGCGCGCGACCAGGTCGGCGACGAGCCGTTCGCTGTGCTGCTTTCGGACGACATCGTGGTCGCGGACGACCCGTGTATCGGGCAGATGATCCGGCTGTACGAGCGGCGCGGCAATCCCGTCATCGCGCTGCAGGAAGTGCCGCCATCGCAGACGCACCAGTACGGGATCGTGGCCGGGGAACGCACGGAGGAGCGCGTCGTCGCTCTCTCCGACATGGTGGAGAAGCCTCCCGCGGATCGCGCGCCGAGCAACCTGGCGATCATCGGCCGTTACCTGCTGCCGCCGGAGATCTTCGGGATCCTCGAAAGCACGCGCTCGGACGTCGGCGGAGAGATCCAGTTGACGTCCGGGCTGAAGGCGCTCCTCCAGAAGAGACCGATCGACGGCTATCTCTTCTCCGGGACCCGATACGACGCCGGAGACAAGCTCGGCTTCCTGAAGGCCACGGTGGAGATCGCGCTCTCGCGGCCGGATCTCGGGGCCGCGTTCCGGGAGTACCTGAAGGGCCTCGCGCTCTAGCCGCGCGGTCGAGCGGCGCCCGCGAAACGGAGCCTCAATCGCCGGGCTTGCGCGATTCCTTTTTTTTCTCGGAGGGCTTTGAGGAGGAGGAGGAGGAAGACGAGCCCGATTCCTTCTTCGAAGCTTTCCCGCCCTTTTCCGCTCCGTCGCCGCCGCTCGCCGCGACGGACTCGGCCTTCCCGGCCTTCTCGGACTTTTCCGATTTCTCCGACTTCTCGGATTTTTCGGACTTTTCTCCACTCGATTTCTCGGAGCCGTCGCCCTTGGAGGCGGCCATGTCGCCCTTGCCGTAGTCCGTGATGTAGAAGCCGCTCCCCTTGAACTGGATCGCGGGGGCGGAAAACGCCTTCTTCACAGCCCCGCCGCAATGGGGGCACTTCTTCGGCGGAGGGTCCGAGTGATTCTGGATCACCTCGGTCTTCCGGCCACACTTCCGGCAGACGTATTCGTAGATCGGCATGCCGAAGAAGTTTACCGTGAGGGCCGTCGGAGCCCGTTCTCGGGAGCTGAGAGCTGACAGCTAATTCCCCAGCGATCCCCCTTCCGTCTTGTACTGGATCCGGCGGGCGCCCGCGCCCGAGCCCCGCACCCTGCGCACCAGGCCGAGGCAGAAGAAGGCGTAGAGGATTCGCGCGTTCTCGGAAACCGAGCCCGGACCCAGCCCGGCGAGGTGCTGCAGCGGCGTCCGGCCGTCGATCCCCTCGTAGAACTGGCGTTCGGGTCCGCTGAAGAGGTCGAGAAGCGCGTTGCGCGTCCGCTCGAGAACGGTGGTCGAGCTTCCGAGCCGCAGGATGAGGCGGCGCACGTCGGCCGAGCGCCGCACGCCTTCGAGAATCACCCGCGGGATCGGGGCGTCGATCCTCACCAGCTCGCCCGTCCTCTTTCCGCCGATCTCGAAGAGGACGTCGCCCGCGTCCCATTCGAACGCGCCCCAGAGGATCTCGCGGATCTGACCGTCCACGGCCTCGTTCAGTTTCTCCGGGGTCAGGAATCCCATCTGCAGGAGCACCTGCCCCAGACGCAGCCCGTCCCGCGTCCGCCGCTCCTCCGCCTCCTTCGCGGATTCGGGCTTCAGGAGCCCGCGCTTCAAGAGGTACATGCCGAGGCTGACTTCCCGCTCGTTGGACGTGGCGAAGACGACCAGACCGTCGTCCAGGTAGATGCGCCGGACCCGCCCCTCCCGCGAAACGGTCACGACGCCGGGGACGCGATACCGATGGATCGTGGCGAGGATCTCGGCGAGCGGCGTGACGGCCAGGTCACCCCGGTACTCGAACTTCTTATCCATAAGAGGGGTGGACCCGATGGTACCAAACGCAGAGGCCGGTGGCGGCGCGCGGGCGGCGGGCGATCTCGCGCGGCATCTACAATCCGACCGTGCTCAGCGTCGCCCAGGCTCTGTCGCTCCTCGCCGCCGCGGTCTCTCCCGCCGGGGTCGAGGACGTTCCGCTCGAGCGCGCCGCCGGCCGGGTTCTCGCGAAGGAGGTCCGCTCCGACGTCGACTGGCCGCCGTTCGACACCTCCGCGATGGACGGTTACGCCGTGCGGGTGGCGGACGTGGTCGCCGGACGCGAGATCCCCGAGCGCCCCGGGCTCGTGGGCGCCGGGTCCGCGCCTCCCGGTCCCCTGTTCCCGGGCGAGGCCGTCCGCGTCATGACCGGAGCGCCGCTGCCTCCGGGAACCGAGGCGATCGTGCCGGTCGAGCGGGCCGCCCGCGCCGCGGGGACCGTCCGATTCGAGATCGTCCCCAGGGCCGGCGCGCACGTCCGGCGCCGCGGCGAGAGCG
>JALYUA010000103.1 GCA_030854005.1 Acidobacteriota bacterium | reverse complement strand
CCGTCGAGGGGGCGCTTCAGAGCGCGTCTCCCGATCTTCCACACCGCCGCCGCGACGACCGCCACGACAACCGGCTTCAACCCGGCGAGGGCGCCGGCGACCAGGGGAAGATTTCCGTGCGCCGCATACGCCCACGAGAGTCCGAGCAGGACGAGCACCGACGGGAGCAGAAAAAGCACGCCCGCCGCCACGCCTCCCGCTGCGCCATGAAGGAGCCATCCGATGTAGATCGCGAGCTCCGTCGCCTCGGGACCCGGGAGGAGCATGCAGAAGTTCAAGGCGTGCAGAAATCGCTCTTCCGATATCCATCGGCGGCGAACGACGAGGTCGCGGTGGAGCATCGCGATCTGGCCGGCCGGCCCCCCGAAGTTCACGCATCCCAGAACCGCCCAATACCGCAGCGCCGCCGAAAGGGAAACCGAAGACGTCGGCTCGGAGTCGGGCATGGATGCCTACGCGCGGAAGGTCCGGTTCGCGGCGCGCATTCGAAGAGATGATAGAGCGGACGTGGGAGGGAAAATGACGGTGCTCGCCGCGGGACGGCGGCCAGGCGAACGGGACGCCGTCCCGGTGGCCGGCGGATGGCTCCGGCGCGCCGCGTGGCTGCTGCTACTCTGCGCCGCGATGGCGTGCGCGAACGCAACCGGTCCGCGCGGGGTCGCCGGAGGCGGTGCCGGAACGGCGTCGGCCGCGGCCGGTCCCGATCCTCACTCGTACTCGAATCCGGATCGCGTCCGGGTCCGCCACGTCGCGCTCGAGATCGACGTGCGCTTCGCGAGCCGGAGCCTCGCCGGAACGGCCGTCCTGTCGCTCGAGCGCGGCGACGCGGGGGCCGGGCCCCTCCTGCTGGACACGCGCGATCTGAGAATCCTTTCGGCCGAAACGGCCGCCGGCCGTGGACCGTTCACGCCCGCCCGCTTTTTTCTCGGGCCCTCGGACGCGATTCTCGGCGCGCCTCTCCGGGTCGAGCTGCCGGAGGGCGCGACGCGGGCGCGCATCCGCTACGAGACCTCCCCGCGCGCCTCCGCGCTGCAGTGGCTGCTCCCGGAGCAGACCGCGGGGAAGAAACACCCCTATCTCTTCACGCAGTCGCAGGCGATCCACGCCAGGAGCTGGATCCCCCTGCAGGACAGTCCCGGCGTGCGTCAGACGTGGTCGGCGTCCGTGCGGGTGCCCGCGGGACTGACCGCGCTCATGAGCGGCGCCCGGCTGGAAAAAGGGAGCGACGGCGCGTATCGGTTCGAGATGACGTCGCCGGTTCCCTCCTATCTGATCGCGCTGGCGGCCGGCGATCTCGCCTTCGCTCCGCTCGGTCCGCGCGCGGGCGTCTGGTCGGAGCCCTCCGTGGTGGCGAAGGCGGCGTGGGAGTTCGCCGACACCGAGGCGATGATCGAGGCGGCGGAGGCGCTCTTCGGACCCTATCGCTGGGAACGTTACGAGTTGCTCGTTTTGCCGCCGAGCTTCCCCTATGGCGGGATGGAAAACCCGCGCCTGACCTTCGCGACCCCGACCCTGCTCGCCGGCGACCGCAGTCTCGTCGACGTCGTCGCTCATGAGCTTGCCCATTCCTGGTCCGGCAACCTCGTCACGAACGCGACGTGGAACGACTTCTGGCTGAACGAAGGTTTCACGACGTACTGCGAGCGCCGGATCGTCGAGCGCGTCTTCGGGGCGAAGCGCTCCGAGATGGAATGGGTGCTCGGCCGCCAGACCCTCGAGAGTCTCTCGCTCTCTCTGCCGCCGGCAGACCGGAAGCTGCGCCCGGACGTCGCCGGACGAGATCCCGACGAGGCTCTTTCCGAGATCGCGTACGAAAAGGGCGCGCTGCTTCTGCTGACGATCGAGCGCGATGTCGGGCGCGAGCGCTTCGACCCGTTCCTGCGCGGGTGGTTCGACGATCACGCGTTCCGAAGCGCGACCACCGCGGATTTTCTGGCCTACCTCGACCGGCGCCTCTTTGCCGGAGCGCGTCCTCCCGGGCTCGACCTCGACGCCTGGCTGACCTCGCCGGCGATTCCCCCGGGTGCGGCGGCCGTCAGCTCGATGGCGTTCGCGGACGTGGATGCCCTCCGCGCCGCCTGGTTCTCCGGCTCCCGCTCGGCAGAGACGCTTCCCGCGAAGACCTGGAGCACGCTCGAGTGGCTCTGGTTCCTGCGCAACCTTCCGCGCGACCTGCCGCCCTCAAAATCGTCCGAGCTCGACCGAGCGTTCCATCTTTCCGCCACACTCAACTCGGAGATCGCGTTTCGCTGGCTGCTTCTGTCGATCGAGAGCGGGTATCCCGGGGCGCAGGATCGCCTCGATTCCTTCCTGACCTCGATGGGTCGGAGAAAGTATTTGAAGCCCCTGTACGAGGCGCTGGCGAAAACGCCGGCCGGACGGGAGCGGGCGGTCTCGATCTACAGGCGCGCCCGCGCCGGATATCACCCGATCGCGGTCGAAACTGTCGATACAATCCTCTCGTGGAAGCCGTCCGAGAACGAGAAGGAGAGCGTGCGGTAAGCCGTGCCTCGAGCGCCTGCCCGCTCGACTGTCCCGACGCCTGCAGTCTCGAGGTGCACGTCGAGAACGGGACCGCCGTCGCCGTCGGCGGGACGCGCGTCAACCCCCTGACCGCGGGATATATCTGCGCGAAGGTCCGCCGATTTCCCGAGCACGTTCACGGGCCGGCCAGAGTCCGCGACCCCCGGATCCGCATCGGGGCCAAAGGCGAGGGCCGCTTCCGGCCGGCGAGCTGGGACGAGGCCCTCGACCTGATCGCTTCGAAGATGGCGGCGCTCTCCGCGAGCGGCGAAGGGGAGGCGATCCTCCCCGTCTCCTACGGCGGCTCCAATGGATATCTCTCCCAGGACACCACGGATGCTCGGCTCTTCTCGAGGCTCGGCGCCTCTCGCCTCGCCCGCACGGTCTGCTCGGCGCCTTCGAGCCGCGCCGCGGTCGGGCTGTACGGAAAGATGGCCGGCATCGCGCTCGACGACTACGCGCATTCCAGGCTCGCCGTCGTCTGGGGCGCCAACCCGCACGCGTCGGGGATCCACCTGCTTCCTCATCTCCAGGCGGCGCGCCGGGCGGGCGGACGGCTCGTCGTCCTCGATCCCCGGCGCACGCGGCTCGCCGCCGAGGCCGACCTGCACCTGCCGATCCGGCCGGGGACCGATCTGGCGGTCGCGCTGGCCATGCACCGATGGCTCTTCGCGAACGGCGCGGCGGACATCGCGTTTTTGAAGAAGCACACCACGGGCTGGGAGGAGCTCCGCCTCCGCGCCGAGCCGTGGTCCATCGCCCGCGCCGCGGCGGTGGCGGGGATTCGGGAGGACGACCTCGAGCGGTTCGCCCGGTGGTACGCCGAATCCGCTCCCGCGGCGATCCGCTGCGGCTGGGGCCTCGAGCGCAACCGCAACGGCGGCTCCGCCACCGCGGCGATCCTGGCTCTTCCCGCGGTCGCCGGCAAATTCGGCGTGCGAGGCGGCGGGTACACCCTGTCGAACTCCGCCGTGTGGGAGCTCGACTCCCTGAGAGCGGCGAAAGCCGAGCCGTCACCGGCGCGCGAGATCAACATGAACCGGACGGGGGAAGCGCTTCTCGACTCCGACAGGCCCGTCCGCCTGCTGTTCGTCTACAACTGCAACCCGCTCATGACGCTCCCGGAGCAGGAAAAAGTGCGCCGGGGGCTCGAGCGCGAAGACCTGTTCACGGTCGTCTTCGATCCGGTGATGACCGATACCGCCCTGTACGCCGACGTGGTCCTCCCCGCCACGACGTTTCTGGAGCGGACCGAGCTCTCTCGCGGGTACGGCGCCTACGTGCTCCAGGAGGCGGGGCCCGTCATCCCGCCGGTCGGGCAATCGCGCCCGAATCACGAGGTGTTTGCCGAGCTCTGCCGGCGCGCGGGGGTGGAGCGGCCGGGCGATGCGACCACGGCCGCGGACCTGACGAGGGAGATCCTCGCCTCCAGTCCTTCCGCCGGGTCGTGGCGCGCGTCATTCGACCGGCAGGCCCCGGGAGCGCCGGCGTTCGGCCGCGCTCCGATCCAGTTCGTCGACGTCTTCCCGCGGACCGCCGACCGCCGCGCGCACCTGTTTCCGCCGGAGCTCGACGCGGAGGCCGCGCCCTCGGGACTCTACGGTTACCGCGAGGACCCCGCGACGAAGGCCCATCCCCTGGCCCTCGTGTCGCCGGCGACGGATCAGACGATCAGCACGACGCTCGGAGAGCTCCGGCGAGAGATCGCCGTGATGGAGATGCACCCCGCCGATGCTCTCGCCCGCGGGATTTCAGACGGCGACCGCGTGTCGGCCCGTAACGCCTCCGGGCAGGTGTCCTGCATCGTCCGCGTCGCCCCGACCCTGCGCCCCGGCGTCGTCTCGGTTCCCAAGGGCCTCTGGAGCCACAACACGTTCGGGGGATCCACGGCGAACGCCGTCGCCCCCGATACGCTCGCCGACCTCGGTGGGGGAGCGTGCTTCAACGACGCCCGCGTCGAGGTCGAGAGACTTCCCGCCGGATGAGCGCCGCGGGCTGGCCTGCGGAGCGCGACGGCGGACAACCGGCTTCGGAGCGGGAGGAGCGGCGGAAGCGCCTTCGCGCGGCGCTCGCGCTGACCGTCGGGGTCCTCGCGGTCGAGATCGCGGGAGGCATCGTCTCCGGCAGCCTCGCTCTCCTCGCGGACGCGGCGCACATGTTCGCCGACATCGCGGCGCTGATCCTGGCCTACGCGGCCATCACGGTCGCCGGCCGCGCCCCGACCCGCCGCCACAGCTTCGGGCTCTACCGGGCCGAGATCCTGGCCGCTTTCGTCAACGCGGAGATTCTGCTTCTCATGGCTCTCGGGATCCTGGTCGAGTCGGCCATGCGGTTTTCCTCTCCCGTCCCGGTGCGGACGGGCGTGATGCTGTGGGTTTCCCTGGTCGCACTCGCCGCCAACCTGATCGCGATGCGCCTGCTGTCGCACGGCCACGCCGGGGAGCACGGCGCCGGGCACAACCTGAACATGCGTGCGGCGTACCTGGAGGTCTTCACGGACATGCTCGGATCCGCGGCCGTGCTCGCGGCGGCGATCGCGATTCCGCGGACCGGATGGCTCTGGCTCGATCCGGCCGTCTCGGCGGCCGTGGCGCTCTTCATCCTTCCGAGGGCCGCCTCTCTTCTGAAGCAATCCGCGCACATCCTCCTCGAGGGGTCGCCCGGCGGGATCGATCCCACCGCCGTGCGGGAGGCGGTCCTGCGCGTGCCGGGCGTCGAGGCGTGCCACGACCTGCATCTCTGGACGCTGACGTCCGGCGTACACTCGGCGAGCGTCCACATCCGCGCCGCGTCCGACACGCCGCGAGGCGACCTTCTGCTGGCCGTCCAGCAGGTCTTGAAGGACGCGGCGGGCGTGGACCATGCCACCATCCAGGTCGAATGGGGAGTCGAGATGACGTGCCACGCGTCCAACCGCGGCCACGCCTGAGAGGCGTCGAAAAGGAGACCGCATGCGGTTTTTTTCCGGAATCCTCTTCGGTTTTTTCCTCGTCGGCCTGATCATCGCGGCCGTGGTGGCCACGGGGGGCTACAACGTCGCGGCGACGGCCAGCCCCTCGCGCATCGAAACGCGAGTCGCCCAGTTTGCCCTGAACCGGTCGGTCTCGCGCCGCGCGCCGGGGGCGAAGAACCCGCTCCCGGCGGCTCCGCAGACCTGGGCGGCGGGCCTCGAGCACTACCGGGAAAACTGCGTGGTGTGCCACGCGGCCCCCGGCGTCGACCCCTCCGAGCTCTCGATGGGCCTGAATCCCCCGGCTCCGGATCTCACGCTGCCGCGCGTGCAGGGCCGGCCGGACGGGGAGCTGTTCTGGCTCGTCTCCAACGGGATCCGGACGACCGGGATGCCCGCGTTCTCACCGACCCACAAGCCGGATCAGATCTGGCAGATGGTCTCGTTCCTGCGCCATCTGCCGGAACTGACGGCGGAGGAGCAGAAGGCGCTGAAGGGGAAAGAGTAGGGAGCTCTCAGCTGTCAGCTCTCAGCTCTCAGCCGGAACAAACGCCGCGCATTCGCCGCGAACCCACCGAGATTTCATGACGGGCGCGGAACGATCGGACGACTCGAAACTGACACCTGATAGCTGATAGCTGATAGCTGACAGCTTCCTAAAGCACCGCCTTTTTCCGGAACTGCCGGATCCCGAGCGAGACGAAAAGGGCATTGAAGAAAAAGAGCCCGGCTCCGACGACGGCGAACGGCAGATGCGGGAACTGCGGGACGAGAGCGGAGCGCAGGCCTTCGCTCGAATAAACCATCGGGTTGATCAGGACGGCCTTCTGCAGGATCGGAAACTTCTCGAGCGCGCTCCAGGGGTAATACGTGCAGCCGAAGAAGATCATCGGGGCGAGAACCAGGCTGAACATGAGCCCGATCTGGGTCTGACCGACGGAGCACCCGAGCGTCAATCCGATCGCCGAGGAGAGCAGCGCGACCGCGCAGCAGAGCAGGGCGAAGAGGAACGGGTGCGGCAGCGTCAGCGCCAGGCCCCGGCCCATGATCAGCCAGGCGGCCGGCACGACGACGAGACCGGCGATCAGCGCCTGGATCATCCCCGCGAAGATCTTCTCGACGGCGACCCATTCGATCTCGATCGGCGCGAGCAGGCGGTCTTCGATCTCCTTCGTGAACTGAAACTCGGAGATCACGGGCATCGCCACGGCCTGAATCCCGGCCAGCATCATCGACAGCGCCACGATCCCCGGGAGGAGCAGGCTCTTGTATTCGAGGGGCATGTATCCGCTCGTCGTCAGGACACGGCCGAAGACGAAGACGAGCAGCATCGGCTGGAGCAGGATCTGAAGGAGCAGCGGCACGAGGTTTCGCCGTGCGACGTGGGCGTCCCGGGAGAGCAGCGCGAAGAACGTGCTCATTCCCGGAGGCTCCGTCCGGTGTGGTGGAGAAAGAGATTTTCGAGCGACGGCTCGGAGATGTGCACGTCCGAGACGCCCGCTCCCGCGGCGAGAACGCGGTTCAAAAGCTCCGGCACGAGTGGTCCGCCCCGGTCGGCGTAGACGTCCGCGCCGGCGGGGCCGACGGGACGCACCTCGGTGACTCCCGGCGTCCGCGCGAGGGCCTCGAGGAGCTCCGGCGAGCGCGGCGCGAGCTGCAGCCGAATCAGGTGGCCGCCCGGGATCGTCGCCTTCAGGGCTTCCGGATCGCCGAGCGCGATGACGCGGCCGTGGTCCACGATCGCGACTCTCCCGCAGAGATCGTCCGCTTCTTCCATGTTGTGGGTCGTCAAGACGATGGTCCGGCCGCGAGCCGCGTATTCGCGCACGATCTCCCAGAGCAGCAGGCGCGTCTGCGGGTCGAGCCCGGACGACGGCTCGTCCAGGAACAGCACGTCCGGGTCGTGCATCATCGCCCGCGCGATCGACAGCCGCTGCATCATGCCGCCCGAGAATCCCACGACGAGCTGGTCGGCGCGGTCGGTCAGCTGGAATCGCTCGAGGAGCGTCCGGGCGCGGGTCTGCCGCTCCGCCGGCGCGATGCCGAAATAGGCGCCGTGGAAAAGAAGGATCTCGCGGGCGGTCAGGGCGAAGTCGAGGTTCGGCCGCTGCGGGACGACGCCGATCCGCCGCTTGACCGAGACGCGCTTCTTCCAGACTTCCTCGTCCCCGATCCAGGCGCGGCCGCCGGTCGGCCGGACCCGGGTCGTCAGGATGCCCACGGTCGTGGACTTTCCGGCGCCGTTCGGCCCGAGGAGCCCGAAGATCTCTCCCGGCGCGATCTCGAGAGTGAGGCTGTCGAGCGCGACGACCTCGACCTTCTGCCTCCCCGTCGACGCGGACCGCCAGGCGAACGGAGTCCCCACGATCCCGCGGCCGGGCGTCGCCGAGGGCGGGGCGGAGGTGTACACCTTCCGAAGGCTCTCTGTCCGGATTCCGAGCGCCATCAGGAGCCTGTCCTCGTAATCTCCTGCTGCGCGCCGGCGATTCTCTCGCTGCGATCGGAATGTTCGGCGACAGACATGACTCGGACAGCCTCCCTAACGGAGAGGCGCCATCAGCTCGGGGGCCGGGCGCTGTGCGAGGTCCCCGGGCGGGATCGCCAGCGCGCTTCTCACGACGTCTCCGACCGAGATCCCGCCGCGGTAGCTCCCGAGGAACGCCAGTCCGCGCCACCTCGACTCCGCGCGGGCCAGCACCGACATCCGATGCCCGTGCCCGATCTCGTACTGTGGGATCGCGCGGGGCCACCGGGTCAGGGCCACCAGGCGGGGTTCGGAGGCGGCGCGCACGCTCTGGCGCAGCTCGCGGCCCGCGATCCGCGAGATCTCCTCTTCCGGAAGACCCGCCGCGCCCGGGTCCCGCGCGCCGCCCGCAAACGCGGTCACGAGATGCTCTCCCTCCGGCGCGCGCCCCGAGAACAGGCTCGAGCTCCACACCGCCCCGAGGACGCGCCGGCCCGGCGCCGGGACGGCCAGATGCCCGAAGCCGCGAAGCCCGCGGGGAAGCGCCGAAGCGGGCCAGGAGAAGTGAAGAACGGCGATCGGAGGCGATGGCACCGAAGAGAGGGCGACGAACGCCTCGGCGTCGAACTCGCGAACGAACCGCGCGGCGTCACCGGCCGCCGACGCGATCACGACACGGTCGGCGTCGAACGCGCCGCGCGAGGTCCGCACCGCCCAGCCGCCGTTCGCAGGCGAGATGGACTCGACCGCGGTCCCGGTCTCCAGCCGGGAGCCGAGCGCCGCGGCGAGCGCGCGGGGCAGCGTCTCCAGACCGTTTCGGAAAGAGAGGAGCCCGCGAACCCGCGGCGCGGAACGGTCGCGTTTCCGCATCGCCCCGATCGCCGTCGCGAACAGGCTGCCGCGGAGCCGCTCTCCGCGCACCAGGGCCGGGAACGCGTCGTCGGCCGAGAGGCGCCCCGGGTCGCCGGCGAAGATGCCGGACACGAACGGGGCGATGACGCGTTCCGCCACCTCCGTCCCGAGCCGCCGCGAGAAAAATGCGCGGACCGTCTCCGGGGGAGCGGAGAGAGACGCCCGGCGGACGAACGGTTCCCGGACCAGCCGGAGCTTGCCGCGTGGGGACAGGAGGCGGGTGCGCGCCAGGGAAATCGGGGAGGAGGGCAGCGGATGCAGCACGCCGTTCCAGTCGATGTACCGGGGCAGGCGCGGGTCGGAAAGGACGACTTCCGACTCGAGGCCGAGCTCGCGGACGAGGGCGAGAAGCTCGGCCGTGGGTCGCACGGTGTTGGGGCCCATCTCGAGAAGGAACCCTTCGCGGCGCTCCGTGCGGATCACGCCGCCCGGCCGCTCCGACCGCTCGAGAACGCGGACGTCCTCTCCGTTGGCGGCGAGCGATCGAGCGCAGACGAGACCCGCGAGCCCGGCGCCGATGACGATGGTCGTCACGCCGCGGGCGCATCCGACCAGAACCCCGGTTGCGTCAGCACGATGTCCTCCAGCGCCGCGAGAAACGTCGGATCGTCGTTCAACCCCGGCGTCCGCCGGAAGTGGGCGATGCCGGCCGACCGCGCCGCGTCCCCGAAGAGCTGGTCCACTTCGTACAGGGTCTCGACGTGGTCGGTCACGAAGGCGATCGGGATGACGAGCACCTGGGACGTTCCGGCGGCGCCGAGCTCGCGGAGCACGTCGAGCGTCTGCGGGCCGAGCCACTCGACGGGCCCGAGCTTCGACTGGTACGCGAGAGTCCGGGGAGACCGGCCGCCGAGACGCCCCGCGATCGCGTCCACCGAAGCTTCCACCTCTTTCTGGTACGGATCGCCCTCGCGGGTCACGAGCTTCTTCGGAATCGAGTGGGCCGAAAAGAGCAGGTGGACGGCCTCCGGCCGCGGGTCCGGAAATTTCGCGATCTCGGCCGCTATCAGGTCCGCGTGGGCCTGGACGAAGAGAGGGTGGGTCGGCCACGAGCACATCTCGAAGAGCGTGGCCCCGCCCGGGAGCCGCCCGACCGCCTCCCGCGACCGCGCCAGCGCTCCCTTCGTGGTCGTCAGCGAATACTGCGGGTAGAGAGGGACGGCCAGAAAGCGATCCACCCCGGACCGCGACAGCTCGCGCACGACGTCCTCGACGAGCGGCGGGGAGCAGGTCATCGCGGTCCGCACGGGAATTGCCCGGCCGCGCGCGGCGAGCCGGCGTTCGACCCCGGCCGCCTGCTGGTCTGTGAGCCGCCGGATGGGAGACCCGCCCCCGATCGACCGGTACAGCTCGCGCGACGCCTTCTTGCGGCCGAGGGCGATCGACGCCGCGATCGCCTTGCGCAGAAGGGCGGGCCGCACGCGGATGACGTCCGGATCGGAGAACAGCCGGTAGAGAAACGCAGGAACGTCGTCGAGCGTCTCGGGCCCGCCGAGCTGGAGAAAGAGGATCGCGCGGGAAGTCATAAAGGAGCTATCAGCTATCAGCTATCAGCTATCAGCTATCAGCTATCAGCTATGAGGTGCGGTACGACTGAAAAACCCAAGACGAAAAACGGGGCGTCTTTTCCCGCCTCCCGCATCCCGCCTACCCCCTCCCGGACGGCGCCGGGTCACAGGGTTCTCGAGAAGACGGGCTGATCCGTCGGCGCCGTCAGATATGCGTCGAACGGCATCGCCAGGTTTCGGAGGAAGACGCGGCCGACGGGCGTCGCGCGGATCTCCGACGGGAGGAGCTCGACCAGCCCGTCGTCGGCGCACGGGCGCAGGCGTTCGAGCGCGTCCGCAAACGTCTCGTCGAAGCGGATCCCGTGATCGCGCTCGATCTCCGCCTTGATGATCGAGCCGTGGCAGAGGAGGCTCTGGATGACGCTCTTTCGCAGCCGGTCATCGGCGGTCAGGCGGACGCCGCGGAAGGTCGCCGCGCCTTCGCGCTCGACGGCCGCTCGATACGGCGCCAGGTCGCGAGCGTTCTGGACGTAGCCGTCGCCGACCTCGCCGATCGCGCTCATGCCGAGCCCGATCAGATCCGTGCCGGCTTTGGTCGTGTATCCCTGGAAGTTGCGGTGGAGTGTGCGGTTCCGCCGAGCCAGGGAGAGCTCGTCGTCGGGCCGAGCGAAATGGTCCATCCCGATGTACTCGAAGCCCGCCGACTGGAAGCGCTCCAGGGCGGTCTGAAAGATCGCGAACTTCTCGCCTTCTCCCGGAAGGCGCGGCTCCAGGATGCGCTGGTGCTTCTTCATCCACGGGACGTTCGCGTAGGAATACACCGCGAGGCGGTCCGGGCCGATCTCGAGCACGCGGTCGATCGTCGCCCCGAAGCTCGCGGGCGTCTGGTAGGGAAGCCCGTAGATCAGATCCATGTTGACGCTCGGGAATCCCAGCCGGCGCGCCTCCTCGACCAGACGGCGCGTGTCGTCGTAGGGCTGGATCCGGTTGATCGCTTCCTGGACTCGAGGGTCGAAGTCCTGCACTCCCATCGAGAGGCGGTTGAAACCGGCGCCCGCGAGCGCGGCAAGATGCCGCGGCGTGGTGACCCGCGGATCGACTTCCACTCCGAGCTCGGCGTCGGAGGAAAAGACGAATCGCTCGCGCAGCCGGGCGAGGAGGGCCTCGAGCCGCTCGGGGGCGAAATACGTCGGGGTCCCGCCGCCGAGGTGCAGCTGGACGACCGGGCGGTTGCGTCCGGCGCGGGACGCCACCCAGTCGATCTCTCGCTCGAGCGTCGAGAGATACGGGTCCTCCAGGCGGTGCTCGGTCCCGGTGATGACGACCGTGCAGCCGCAGAAGTAGCAGAGCTTTTCGCAGAACGGCAGGTGGAGATAGAGCGAGAGAGGCCTCGGCTCGGCTTCGCCCGCGCTTTCCAGAAGGAGCGCCTCATATTCCCGTGCGCCGACGTCTTCCTTCCACACCGGTGCGGTGGGGTAGGACGTGTATCTCGGCCCGGGGACGTTGTAACGCCGGAGCAGGTCGAGCGACAGCCGGCCGATCGCGCGGTCCATCCCCGCGTCGCGCGCCCTCCCCGCGTCGCGGTCCGTCCCCGCGTCGCGGTCCGTCACCGGAGGATCTCCGCCGGCATCGTGAGGGGCTCCTGGACCGCGGAGAAGAACGCCTCCACGCACTCGATCCGTGAGGATGGCAGGACTCCGTGGCCGAGGTTCACGATGTGGCCGCGGCCGCCCGTCGCCCGGACGATCTCTCGCGTTCGGCGGCCGACCTCGGCGGGGTCTCCCAGCAGGATCCCCGGGTCGAGGTTGCCCTGGAGCGCGAGGCCGGGCACGCGGCGCCGCGCCTCGCCGATCGGGACCCTCCAGTCGACCGAGAGAACGTCCGCGGCCGAGCGGGCCATCTCCTCGAGCAGGTGGCCTGAGCCGTTCACGTAGAGAATCACCGGAGCGCCGCGGCGGTCGATGCGGGAGATCGCCCGCGCGACGGCGGGCAGGGCCCACGCCCGGTAGTCCTCCACGGTGAGCTCGCCCGCCCAGGTGTCGAAGAGCTGCACGGCCTGCGCCCCCGACGCGATCTGGAACGAGAGCACGTCTCCGACGACGTCGGCGAGGAGATCGAGAAGCCGGCCGAGCGTCTCGCGGTCGCGGCCCAGCATTTCCTTGATGGCCGCGAAGGACTTGGACCCGCCCCCTTCCACGAGATACGACGCGAGCGTCCAGGGAGCGCCGCAGAAGCCGAGCACGGCGGCCTGGTCTCCGACGGCGGAGCGAAGCGTCGACAGAATCTTTCCCGTAAACCCGATCTCCGCCTCAGGATCGAACCGCCGCAGACGGCGGACGTCCGCGCTCGACCGGACGGGCTCCGGAAGATGGGGCCCCCCTTCGGTGAACTCGACCTGCGCGCCCATGGCAGCGACGGGAACGAGAATGTCCGAAAAAAAGATCACGCCGTCGGGATGAAACCGGCGGAAGGGCTGGAGCGATACTTCCGCCGCCAGATCGGCGTTGCGGCAGAGGTCCCAGAACGAGACGGTGCGCCGGACCTCCCGGTACTCGGGCAGGTAGCGGCCGGCCTGGCGCATCATCCAGACCGGGGGGCGGTCGACCGGCCGCGAGAAACAGGCGTCTACGAGTCGCCGTCCGGAAGACGGGATTGGC
>JALYUA010000272.1 GCA_030854005.1 Acidobacteriota bacterium | reverse complement strand
GAGGGGGGGGAGGAGGCGTGAGGCGCTCCGCGAGCTTCAGCGGCGGCGCGACGGCGGCCGCGGCAGCCGCGGTTCTCCGCGCCGACGGGCGCGAGCCGGGATCGCGGACGTTCCGGCGCAGTGCTTCCTCGATCTCGACGACGACTCGTTTGGCGCCCGCGTAGCGCAGGTGCTCGAGCGCGAGCCCGAGCTTTCCGCGCAGCCGGTAGAGAAGCCCGAGATACAGGTGGCTCCTGACGTGGTCGGGCTGCAACTCCAGGGCGCGCCGCAACTCCTGCTCCGCCTCGACGAGCACCCCTGCCTTGAAGAGGATCAGGCCGAGGTTCGAATGCAGGACGGCGGAGCCGGAGTTATTTTTGAGCAGCATCCGGCACGCCCGGGCGGCTTCGTTGTAGTAACCGCGCTTGAACTCGATGACGGAAAGCAGATTCAGGACGTCTTCGTCGGTGGGACGTGCGAGCGCGGCAAGATCGAGTTCCTGTCGGGCGACGTCGTAACGCTCTTCCTGAAGGTGCTTCCGGGCGCGCGACAGGTGGACCAGGAAAGCGCCCTGTTCCGCCGGGGACACCTCGCCAGTCGTCGCTCGGGACACGCGGGTCTCCGCTCTAGGAGCGCAGGCCGGCGCGGGCGGAGAGCTCGGTCGTGATCACCGGGCGGTTGTTCCTGTCGCGCAGCATGCGGACGGGCCGTCCGACGACCCTCCAGCTCTCCGCCGCGGGCCGGCCGAAGCCGCCGCCGAGGGCGGCCTTGCCGTAGTAGGCCGTCAGGCCCTTGTTCACGTAGAGGCGCGTCTCGTTGTACGGAGGGATTCCACCGTAGCGGGCCACGGCTGCCTCGCCGGCGTTGTACGCGGCCAGGGACTTTTCGACGTTTCCGTTATAGACGCCGAGCAGATAAGCGAGGTGGCGGGCGCCCCCCGAGATGTTCTCGGCGGGATCAAAAGAATTCCGAACGCCGTACTGGCCCGCGGTCTCCGGCATGAGCTGCATCAGCCCCCGGGCTCCCTTCCGGGAAAGGGCGGCGGGGTTGAAGGCTGACTCGATCAGCATCACGGATTTGACGAGCTTCGGATCGACCGCCGCCGAGCGGGCCGCCTGGTCGATGAGCCCGTCGTAGAGCGACGGAATGCGGATTCTCGACGCGAGCCAGTCGTCGCTCCGGTGGATCGATTCCCGGGCGGAGGAGCCCACGCCGTCGTTGTAGATGAAGTGCTTACCGGCCTTCACGCCGACGCGCACCGTTGCCGGAGCGGTGCCGGTGAGCGCCAGTAGGGCCCCGAGCGCGAGGATAACGCGACGTTTCATCTGCTCCTGCTGGTTTTGTCGAGAGGGCGAGCCGCGGAATTATAGCGCCCTTCGAGCTCCGGGCGCGGTCCGGGAGGCGGACAGTGCGGGAGATGCGCAGGCGGGTCGCGGCCGCAACGCGCTGAAGTGTATAGACTTACGCTGGCGTGACGGACTCCGCCAGAATCTCCCGGACAGCCGCCTCGGCTTCCTTCAGGGCTCCCGCGAGGAGGGCCTCGTCCTTGCCCCCCGCCTGGGCGAGGTCCGCCTTCCCCCCGCCGCTTCCGCCGAGCGCCTTGCCGATTCGCGCGGCCAGGCGCGACGCGGAAATGCGCGCGGACAGGTCCGGTGTGACCGCCGCGACGACCGAGGTCTTCCCGTCCTTCGCGGTGCCGACGACGACGATCCCGCTCTTCAATCTCGACCGCAGCGTGTCGGAGAGATTCCGCAGCTCCGGGATCGAGAGCCCGGCGGCGATCCGCGTCAGCACCCGCACGCCGTCGACGTCCGTCGCCTCGGCGGCGGCACCGCCGCCCTCGCCCGAGGCGAGCTTCATCTTGAGCGACGCGACCTCGCGCTCGAGCGCGCGCAGCCGGTCCTCGCGCTCCTGCCACCGCGAGACCAGGCCCTCGCGCGGCGCCTGAGCGGCGGCGGAAATCTCGGCGAGGGTCCGCTCGTCCTGCTGGAGAAGCTCGACCGCGCCGAGAGACGTGACTGCTTCGAGGCGGCGGACGCCGGCCGCCAGCCCCCGATCGGAGACGATCTTGAAAGCGCCGATCTCGCCGGTGCGGTTCACATGGCATCCGCCGCAAAGCTCGACCGAGACGCCGGGCACCGAGACGACCCGCACGCGCTCGCCATACTTTTCGCCGAAGAACATGTCTGCGCCCTTCCCGCGGGCGTCCTCCATCGCCATGACTTCCTTGGAAACGGGCTCATCGCGCAGGACCGCCTCGTTGACGATCCGCTCGATTTCGGCGATCTGCTCCGGCGTTGGAGGCGTCGCGATCGCGTAATCGAAGCGCAGTCGGTCCGGCGCCACCAGAGAGCCCATCTGCCGCGCTCCCCCGCCGAGAACCTGCCGCAGCGCGGCATGAAGAAGGTGCGTGCCGGTATGGTTCGCCTGGGTGCGCCGGCGCGTCCACTCGGGGATCTCCATCGCGACGCGCGCTCCCGGCGTGAGACGGCCCCGGATCACGCGGACCCGGTGCGCGATCACGTTCGGAACGGGCCGGCGCACGTCCTCCACCTCCCCCTCGCCGTCCGGCCAGGTCCAGCGGCCCTGATCCGCCACCTGGCCTCCGCCCTCCGGATAGAAGACGGTGCGGTCCGTGACGGCGTCGCCTGACTCCCCCGCCGCGAGCGCCTCGACCGGCGCGCCGTCCCGGGCGAGCCCCACGACGGCCGCGTCCTTCAGCGAAGTGAAGTCGAGCTCCGGGTAGCCGCGGAATTCGGAATGCCCTTCGGGAAGGCTCATCCGTCCGAACACGGCCCCGTCGGAGGCGTCGAATCGCGCCGACGCCCGCGAAGACGCGCGCTGCCCCTCGAGAAGCTGGTCGAAGCCGACACGGTCGACGGAAACCCCTTCGTCCCCGGCGATCTCTTCGATCAGGTCCAGAGGAATCCCGTAGGTGTCGTAGAAACGGAAGACCGATTCGCCGGTCAGGGCCGTTTCGCCCCGCCGGCGCACGCGCTCGATCTCCTCCCCCACGCGGCCTGCGCCCTCCGACATGGTCTTCGCGAAGCGGACCTCTTCGTCCCGAAGCGTGGACGCGATGGCCCGCGACGCCTCCTGCGCTCCGGCTCGCTCGGGGAAGAAATACACCTTCTCGAAGATCCGGTGCACGGCGGGCACGAGCTCGCTCAAGAACGGGGCGGAAAAATCGACGCCCAGGCGGGAGGCGTAGCGCAGGGCGCGCCGGATGATCCTGCGCAGGACGTAGCCGCGGCCTTCGTTGGAAGGGCGCACGCCATCCGCGATCAGCATCGTCGCCGCGCGAGCGTGGTCCGCGACCACGCGGAACGGCGCATCGTCCACCGCCATTCTTCCCGCGTACGTCTTCCCGGTGAGCCGCTCGATATTTTCGATGATCGGCCGGAAGAGATCGGTGTCGAAGTTGTTGTTCGCGCCCTGGAGGATCGCAGTGATTCTCTCGAGGCCCGCTCCGGTGTCGACCGACGGCCTGGGAAGCGGCGTCATCGTCCCCGTCGCGGCGCGGTCGAACTGCATGAAGACGAGGTTCCAGACCTCCATCGTCGTGTCGCCTTCGCCGTTGACGAGCTCGGGCCTGTTCTTCGCGGGATCCGCCGGGTCGTCGCCCTGGTAGTAGTGAAGCTCGCTGCATGGGCCGCACGGGCCCGTCTCACCCATGGACCAGAAATTCTCCTTCTCCCCGAACCGCAGGATCCGCTCCTTCGGAAGGTACGCTTCCCACAGCTTCGCCGCTTCGTCGTCGTCGGTGTAGACCGTCGCCCACAGGCGCTCCGGCGCCAGCCCGTAACCCGTCTCCACCGAGGTCATGAGCTCCCACGCGTACGCGATCCCGTCCTTCTTGAAGTAGTCGCCGAAGGAGAAGTTCCCGAGCATCTCGAAGAAAGTCTGGTGGCGCCCCGTGTAGCCGACGTTGTCGAGGTCGTTGTGTTTTCCGCCCGCGCGCACGCACTTCTGGGAGCTCGCCGCCCGCGCGTAGTCGCGCTTCTCGCGTCCGGTGAAAACGTCCTTGAACTGGTTCATTCCGGCGTTCGTGAAGAGCAGCGTGGGATCTTCCGCCGGAATGAGAGAGGAGGACGGGATGCGGCGATGCCCGCGCTCCTCGAAGAACTTCAGGAACCGCTCGCGAACCTCAGCCGATGTCCATTTCGTCGTCGTCATGAGAGCCTTTCATCATCGCAGAGATCGCCGTCTCCGAGAAACCCTTCCGGGCGAGGGCTTCCGCGACTTTCCGCCGCCGCGCCGCGGGCTCCAGATCCTGCGTCCGCTTCCAGAGAGAACCAAACGCGCGGGACAGCGCCTTTTGTTCCGCGCCCGCCCCCTCCGACTCGAGAGCGGCGTTCGCAGTCTCCTTCGTGAAGCCCAGGACCGAGAGCTCGCGCACGATCCGCGCCCTGCCGTACCGCGCGGCCCGAGCTCGCACGACGGACCGGGCTGCCGCGAGATCGTCGAGCCACCCCTCGGCGGTGAGCCGCTCGATCGCGGCGCGAACCGCGGCCCGTTCGAATCCCCGGCGCTCGAGCGTCCGGGCGAGGTCTTCGGACCCTCGGGCCCGAACGGTCAGGAGCCGGAGGGCAACCTGCCGGACGGCGGGTTCGGAGGCGGGTTCGGAGGGAGATCTCAGCCGTCGAGAGCGCACCGCGCAAGAATAGAGCTGTCAGCTCTCAGATGTCAGCTCTCAGCTCTCAGCTCTCAGCGGGCTCCGGAGGTCCCCTCGACGGCCGATCGAGTTGACCGCGGAGTCCCTTGGCCGTCTCGCTCCCGTTGGTCGCGCGGCTCCGGATTCCCGTCCCCCGTCAGCCCCTTCCGTGCCCCGGATTCCCCTGGCGGCTGAAGTCGAACGGAGACTCTTCCTCGGCGATCGGGTTGAAGTCCGAAGGCGCCTCGAGCTCGGCGTCCATCTCCTCG
>JALYUA010000250.1 GCA_030854005.1 Acidobacteriota bacterium | reverse complement strand
CCCGGGCCCTGGCGGGTGAGAACGTGGACGACGAGGAGGCCGTGCTCGATCGCGAGGACTCGCCCGAGCCGCGCCGGCTCTGCGCCAGCGCCAGGCCATTGCGGGACGCGACGGGAGCGATTCAGGGCGCCGTCTGCGTCTTCCGCGACGTCACCGCCCAGAAGAAGGCGGACGAAGAGCTGCGGAGACAGCACGCGTTGACGGACAGTCTTGTCCGCAGCAGCGCGGACGCGATTCTCGCCTTCGACCTCGACCTGCGGTACACGCTGTGGAACCCCGCGATGGAACGGGCGAGCGGACGGCGCGCCGCGGACGTTCTCGGCCGGCGCGCGCTCGACGTCTTCCCGTCGCTCGAATCCTCGGAGGAGCTCCGCCTCTTCCTCGCGACCCTTGATGGAGAGAGTTGTTTCGCGGCAAACCAGACCTGCGAGCCGCTGAAGCTTCGCGGGTCCTTCGACTCGCAGTACGCTCCCCTCCGAAACGAGGAAGGCGAGATCGTCGGCGGACTGGCGCTCCTTCGCGAGATCAGCCAGCGCAAGCGCCTCGAGGAACAGTTGCGGGAATCGCAGAAGCAGGAGTCTCTCGGCACGCTGGCGGGCGGAGTCGCTCACGATTTCAACAACGTCCTGAACATCGTCGGCGCGTACGCATCGTTGATCCGCAAGGAGGGTCGTGGCCTGCCGGCGGTCGCCGCGCACGTCGAGACGATCCAGAAGACGGTCGAACGGGGCGCCGGCGTGGTGCGCCAGCTTCTGACGATCGCGCGTCGGGGCGACATGCCGCCGGCCCGCGTCCAGCTGAACGAGATCGTCGCGGAGGTGACGGATCTCGTCCGGGCGACGTTCCCGAAGTCCATCGAGGTCTGCGACGAGCTCGGAGCGGACCTGCCGGCGCTCGACGGGAACGCCAACCAGATCGTCCAGGCCCTCCTGAATCTCTGCCTGAACGCGCGGGATTCGATGCCGGACGGGGGGCGGCTGTCCATCCGGACGGAGCTATCCCCGGGAGCGGTGATTCGGAAACGCTCGCCTTCGGCGGTGCACGACTGGTACGCCTGCGTGAGGGTCGAAGATACGGGAACGGGGATGGATGAGCCGACCCGCCGCCGCGTCTTCGAGCCGTTCTTCACCACCAAGGGCGAAAGAGGGGGGACGGGTCTCGGCCTCGCGGTCGTGAACCGGATCGTCGAGAGCCACGGCGGTCTCATCGATCTCTCGAGCGACATGGGCCGGGGCACCTGCTTCCGACTCGCCTTCCCTGCGGCGTCGCCCGATCCGGGCGGGGAGCCCCGGAAGAGGGAGACCGAGCGGACCGTCGCCGATGCCAGAGGCCGGACCGTGCTCTTCGTGGAAGACGAGCCTCTGCTGCTCCAGTCGGTCCGCCAGCTTCTCGAGGAAGAGGGTTACCGCGTGCTGACGGCGGAAGACGGCATCGCCGCGGTCGAGATGTTCGAGGCGCGACACGCCGAGATCGACCTGGTCGTCACGGATCTCGGCCTCCCCAGGCTCGGGGGCTGGGACGCCTTTCTCCGGATGAAGGCCATCGATTCCGGCGTGTCCGCGATTCTCGTCAGCGGCATCCTCGGCGCCGAGTTGCGCGCCAGCTACGCCGAGGCGGGCGTCCGCATGACGCTGCGCAAGCCCTACTCGGCAGAGGAGCTGATTCGATCCGTGGGACAGGCGCTCGGTGCCCGGGAGCGCGATTCGCTCTGATCCCGGCGGTTCCTGCCATGAGGGCCAGGATGACGACATCGCCGCCTTTGACGCGGCGGCCTTTCCGCGAGTACGCGGGGCGCCACTAGCGGCGGGAGGCGATGAGCTTCAGCGCGGCCCGGCAGATGGCGAGCGGGCGCGTGGGCGCCGATGCCGAGATCAGGCGGACATACCGCGTGACGGTCGTGTCGGGATCGGGCGAATCGGACGGCTGCCGCCAGGAGAAAGTCCACGCGTTTTCCTCACGGATCGCCATCCAGCGCAGGGGCGGCCGGTTCAGGTGGGCGATGACCCTTTCCGCCGCCGCATCGTCCGTCGAATAGCCAGGAGGATCCGTGACGGGCTTGCGGCCGAACACCTTGAGCTCGATCAGCCGGTCGAGGTAGGGCCCGGGCTCGAGGTCGGAGGGCGGCAGGGTGGCCATCAGGAGCTGATCCGAGGGGAAAGGCGCGACCGTCGTGCCGGATGAATGCGCATCGCCCTCAAGGGGGTGGGAGGCCGGCTTCGATTTCCGCCTTCGGGATCGCCACCGCCTTCTCCTTCTGGCCCCGGTCCACGCAGACGAAGCACGCCTTGATGACGTCGTCGTAACCCATCTTCATCTCGCGATTGGTGACGAAGATCTCGCGGGGCGGATACGGAATGTCGAGCCTCTGGAGCGTGATCAGAATCCCGTTCGCGTTGCGGGTGCGGCCGGTCAGGACGAACCGGTGCGGCGGCACGTTCGTGCACTGGGACGCGGCGGCGGCCTCGTCGGCTGCGGCTGCGGACACTAGTCTCCCTTGCGCACGAGAATAAAACCTCGCGCGAGCGTCTCTTCGCCGGACCTGACGTGACCCTCGAACTTTGCCATGGCCCCGAAACGGCCCGCGAGCCGGACGTCGACGAAGAGCGTCTCTCCGGCGCGGGGCCTGCGCAGGAGCTCGAGCGCGTCGAGCCCGGCGAGAAATCCCTTCTTGCCGAGCTCCGCGTCTCCCCCCTCGAGCAGCAGCGCCGACTGGGCGATCGCCTCGGCCAGCAGGAGAGTCGATCCCCAGCACTCGCCCATCGCCGCGCGCCCGTTGCCGGAAACGCGAAGCGACACCGTCCCTTCCGAAAAATCGGCGTTGCGATCCCGGACGATCGCGTCGACGAAACGGAAGGGGTAACCGTGCGGGAGAGTCGGGGCGTTCAAGCCTGCTTTTTCTTTTCGATGAAGTCGCAGAGGGCGTCCACGGAGGCAAACGCCTTCACGCCGACCTCCTCGTCCTCGACCTTGATCCCGAACTCCTGCTCGAGGCCGAGCACGAGCTCCAGGGCGTCGATCGAGTCGAGCCCCAGGCCTTCGCCGAAAAGCGGAGCTTCGTTGTCGATCGTCTGAGGGTCGATTTCGAGCTTCAGGCGCCGCACGATCAGGTCCTTGACGCGCGGCCTGAGGTCTTCCTTGGTCATTCAGGCTCCTTGCTTCGGATTATAGGGCGTGGCCAGAGGCGCAGGGCGAACGGCGGGTTGACGCGGGACTGCCCTCGCCCTTCGCCAGTCCCGACCTCACGCCATCCCTCCGTCGACGCGCCAGACCTGCGCGGTGATGTACCCGGCGCGCTCGGACACCAGAAAGGAAACGAGAGCGGCGATGTCTTCCGGAGCTCCGAAGCGGGCCATCGGGATGCGCCGGACGAACTCCTGCCGCGCCTCAGGCTTCAGGTGGGCGATGATCTCGGTGTCGATCAGCCCCGGCGCGACGGCGTTGACCGTGATTCCGTGAGTCGCCATCTCGAGCGCGAGGGCCTTGGTGAAGGCGATCAGCCCTCCCTTGGCGGCGGAGTAGTTGGTCTGTCCGACGTGGCCGGAGATCCCGCTCACGGACACGATGTTGACGACACGCCCCCACTTCTTGTGGAGCATCCCGCGCACCACGGCCTTGGTCATGCGAAACGCGCCCTTGAGGTCGATGTCGATGACCGCGTCCCAGTCCTCCTCGCGAAGAAATGGAAAGAGCGCGTCCTTGATGATTCCCGCGTTGTTCACGAGGATGTCTGCCCCGCCGAAGTCGCGAGCCACGCGCTCGGAGAGCGCCTTGACCTGATCCGCGCTGCGGACGTCCGCGCAAATGGCGACCGCCTCGCCCCCCGAGCTGCGGATGACGCCGGCCGCCTCTTCGGCGCGATCCATATCCGTGCGGCAGGTCACCACGACGCGATGCCCCGTCGCGGCGAGGTCCATCGCGATCGCGCGGCCGATGCCCCGGGATCCCCCCGTCACGATCGCCGTCCGCCGTTCCGTCACGCGTTCTCCCCTGTCTGCTCCGGGCGCAATATACCGGCGGCGCGGGCGATCCCGTCGCGGGTTCCCGCCGGCAGGCAGGTGACGCTGCGGTCGATCCACCGGCTCATCCGCGAGAGCATCTCGCCCGGTCCGACCTCGAGAAACGTCCGGAAGCCCGCGGCCACCATGGCTTCGAACGTCGCGTTCCAGAGCGTCGGGTAGATGAACTCCGTGCCCAGCAGGTGACGAACCTCCTCCGCGGTCGACAGGGCCTCCCCGTTCGGACCGTAAAAGGGGACGACGGGATCGCGGATCGAGCGGCACCCCGCCACCACGGGAGCGACCGCATCGGCGACGGGCCGCATGAGCTCGCTGTGGATCGGCCAGCTCATCGAAAGCGGGAGGACCGAGAGAGAGCGCGGGGCGAGCGCGTCGAGAGCGGCCTGCACGGCCTCGGACCGTCCGGTCAGGACGAACTGGGTCGCGGCGTTCACGTTCCCGATCCAGACGGGATGCCCCTCCGTCCGGAGCTCCTCGCACACCCCGTCGGCGACCTCCCGGCGGCAGCCGATCACGGCGGCCATGGACCCGCGGATGCCGAGCCGTTCCGTTTCCCGCCAGACGCCGACGAGCACGTCGAGACCATCCTCGTAGGAGATGGCGCCCGCGGCCACGAGCGCGGCGTAGTTTCCCAGGCTGTATCCCGCAGTCGCCGGCGCCTCGATTCTCTCCCGGGCGAGAGCGCGTGACGCGAGCGTCGAGACCAGGTACACCGACGCCTGCGCGGAGAGGTTCTCACGCAGATCCTCCAGCGGACCCTCGAGGATCAGGCGCTCGAGATCGCGGCCGCAACGCTCCGACGTCCAGTCGAGCAGACGCCGGCCTTCGGGGTCCGACTCGAAGAAGTCGCGGCCCATGCCGACCGCCTCCGAGAGCTGGCCGGGAAAGAGAAACCCGGGACGACCCGTCATGCGGCGAGCCGGGGGATCACGTCCTCGAGCGCGACGCAGCGGTCGCGGGCGAGCCATCGCTCGAAACGCTCGAGCGTGGCGCCGAGGTTGAAGAAATGAACGAGCTTGAGAAGCGGAGGAAGACCCTCCATGGGCGGATGCGCGGTATCGAACTCCCATGGGTGGAACGTGAAGACCGCCGGCCAGCCCGCCGAGCGGAAGCTCTCCTCGGCCCGCGAGATCCGGGCGGCGGAGAACATCCGGAAGGGCCACCCCCCTCCCATCGGAAGCGTGCGCCCGAACCCGCGCCCGGTCAGAGGCGGCACTTCCACGATCACGCCGCCGGGCGCCGCGATCCTTTGCGGGCCCGGGTGGTTGTCGGAGCGGCCGAGCGGCGGCACCGACGTCATCGAAGCGTCGCAGGCGATGGCGAAGCGCACGAGGACGGCAAAGGCGGGGTCGGTCGGCGCGCGGATCGACCATTCCGCCGCGCGGTGGGCGGCGGGCGCCCTCCCTCCCGCCCGCTCGAGCGCCTCGAGGGCCCGCGCGAGGTCGTCGGCGAAATCAGCCGGAGTCCCGTCGTCGGACCGCCGGTGCAGATGGCCGTGGACCCCGATTTCGTGGCCGCGCCTCGTCGCCTCGGCGACGAGGTCCGGGTAGCGGGCCGCGATCCATCCCAGGAAGAAGAACGTCCCGCGGTGGCCCCCCGCCTCCAGGAGATCGAAGATCGTCCGGAGCGTCGTCTCGATGCGGGACGGAAAGCCCGTCCACCGGCGGGGATCGGAGAAGTACTCCTCTCCGCACACGTGGAACCAGTCCTCGACGTCGACGGTCAGCACGCGCGGAGCGCGGCCGGGGATCCGGAGAGGGATGACGGGGGCGGGCATGAAGGAAGGATTGTAGAGGGTCGTCAGTTTTCAGTTCCGAGTTGTCCGTTCCCTGACTGAAAACTGAAGACTCATAGCTGATAACCGACTACGCATCCACTTCGAACACTTTGTAATAGACCGCCCCCCACGAAATGATCCACGTGTCGCGAAACCAGCGGTAGTGCGAGGGACCGCCGTAGACCGCACGAACCGGGACCTGTCGCAGACGCTGGAGCCGGGGCGCGGCTTTCAGGAGGATTTCGGTCTCGATGATGTAGCGCCGGGCGGAGAGGCGCATCGGACGCAGGACGTCCGCCGAGATCACCCGGTATCCGGACTGGCCGTCTTCCACCTCGAAGCCGGTCATGCGGGACAGGATCCGGCTCCCGATCTCGTTCGTGCGATACCGAACCTTCGGGATCGCGTCGGGATCGCCCATCCGGGAGCCGATCACGAAATCGTCCCCTTCCCGGGCCGCCGCGAGCAGTGCGGGAAGGTCCGCCGGGTCGTGCTGCCCGTCGGCATCGACGAACGCGACGTGCGTCGCGTCGGAGGCGAGGATCCGGGCCAGGCCGGCGCGGATGGCGCTCCCCTTCCCCGCGTTCGTCTCCAGGCGGATGACCCGCGCTCCGGCCCCGGCCGCCTCCGACGAAGTCCGGTCCGTCGACCCGTCGTCCACCACCAGGACCGCGGGAAGGTGCGCGAGAAGGCCGGAGACGACGGCCGCCACGGTCTCCTCCGCCTGGAAAGCGGGAACGAGCGCGACGGGACGAAAGGGGTTCGAAGGCACGGCGGGGGATCTTAGGGCACCCGGGATCGGGAAACGGGAAAGGATCGGGAAAGGATCGGGAAACGGAAAACGGGAAACGGGAAACGAGGGAGAGGCTTCCTCTTCACGGCCGCCAACCCCGATCTTCTCAACAAAGTCCGGACCTCGCTGATCCGTCCAGGCACCATCGATTCTCTGGTCTGTATTCCCGGCTCATCGTTTCCAGTTTCCCGTTTCCCGTCTTCGCATTGACTCACTCCGGCGCTTGTGAAAAAGTTCACGAGCTTCGAGAAGGGAGAGCGGGGCGCGCATGGCACGGGACTACGTCCCCATTCTGTTACTGATGGCGACGGCCGTCGGCATCGCCGCGGTGATCCTCCTCTTATCCGCCTGGCTCGGGCCGAAGCTCCGCACCCGGGCGAAGCTGTCCACGTACGAGAGCGGCGTTCCCCTGCTCGATTCCTCGCACAAGCGGATCTCGATCAAGTTCTTCGTCATCGCGATGATCTTCATCCTCTTCGACGTCGAAATCGCGTTCCTCTACCCCTGGGCGCTGGTGTTCCGGACCGGCGGCCCCGGCCTCTTCGCCGAGATGCTGGTGTTCATGGTCATCCTCGCGGTCGGCTATGCCTACATCTGGAAGAAGGGGGCCTTCGACCTGTGAGCCACCGCCGCTACTCCGTCGAGGAGTCCGGCCGTCCGGCGGTGTTCCCTCCGGACGCCCTCCAGCGGATCGACGGGATCCTCGCTCGCTACCCGACGAAGCAGGCCGCGCTGCTGCCGCTGCTGTGGGTGGCGCAGGAGACGTGGGGATGGATCTCGAAGGAGGCGGCGGAAGAGGTCGCCCGGATACTGGATCTGTCCCCGGCGCACGTCGACGGGGTCCTGACCTTCTACACCATGTACAACTTGAAGCCGGTCGGCCGGCACCTCCTCCAGATCTGCACCTCCATATCCTGTCATCTCGCGGGAGCGGAGCGGCTGCTGGACCACTGCCAGAAACGGCTCGGGATCGGACTCGAACAGACCACGCCCGACGGACAGTTCTCGCTCGTCGAGGTGGAGTGCATCGCGGGATGCGACAAGGCCCCGTCGATCATGGTCAACGATACGTACTTCGAGCCGGTCGACGAGAAGAGGCTCGACGAGATCCTCCAGAACCTGTCGGCGGGAGCGGCGAAGTAGCCATGGCCGAAGAGAAAGTCCTCCTCGCGCGCGTCGGCAAGGAAAACTCGCGGGCCATCCGCGGGTACATGGACGACGGCGGTTACAAGGCGTTGAGAGCGGTCCTGACCGGCGGCTGGACTCCGGAGAAGCTGACCGAGGAGGTTAAGCGGTCCGGCCTGCGGGGGCGCGGCGGAGCAGGCTTCCCGACGGGGATGAAGTGGGGCTTCGTCCCGAAAGACACGAAGGGAAAGCCCGTCTACCTGCTCTGCAACGCGGACGAGTCGGAACCGGGGACCTTCAAGGACCGCCTGATGATGGAGGAAGACCCGCACCAGGTGATCGAGGGCATCATCCTCTCGGCCTACGCCCTCAAGTGCCGCACCGCGTACATCTACATCCGCGGCGAGTTCTACCTGGGGGCGCGCGTTCTCGACGACGCGCTCGCGGAGGCCCGCCGGGAGGGCTTCCTCGGAGAGAACATCCTCGGGTCGGGATATTCGCTCGACCTCTGGGTCCACCGCGGGGCGGGCGCGTACATCTGCGGCGAGGAGACCGGGCTGATCGAGAGCCTGGAAGGTAAGCGGGGCCAGCCCCGGATCAAGCCTCCCTTCCCCGCCGTCTCCGGGGTCTTCGCCGCGCCCACGATCGTCAACAACGTCGAGACGCTCGCCTGCGTCGTGCACATCGTGAATCGCGGCGCGGACTGGTTCGCCAAAATCGGCCGCAACGAGAAGAACACGGGCCCGAAGCTCTACTGCCTCTCGGGGCCCGTGAACCGGCCCGGCGTCTACGAGGCGCCCATGGGGCTCCAGATGAAGGACCTGATCTTCGGCGACGCGTACGGGCAGGGCATGAAGAACGGGCGGAAGGTGAAGGTCGTGATCCCCGGCGGCGCCTCCGCGGCGATGCTGACGCCGGACGAGATCGAAGAC
>JALYUA010000235.1 GCA_030854005.1 Acidobacteriota bacterium | reverse complement strand
GGAGGAGGCGGCGTCTGCCACATGGGGGAGAAACGGACCTGGTTGACGGTGCGGTCGCCGATCGGAAGGGTCGCGGAGAAGCCGACGGTCCGGCCGCCCTCGATCGTGCCGGTCGCCAGCGTCGCGTTGCCCGTGGACACCGCGTTGCCGGCCTCGTCGATCGCGGAGACGGTCAGATGGGTGTTGGTGACCGGCGTCGTGCCCGGGTTGCGAAGGGAGCCCGTCACCACGAGGTTCGTGCCTGTTTTCTGCTGGGTGTAGTCGCCGATCTCGACCCGGCCGGCGCCGGCGCGCGTCTCGACGCCCTTTTCCTTCTCTCCGGGAGCCGGGGCGGCTTCCGCATGGCCGACGTCCGCGTCCGTCACGCGGACCCTCGCCTTCTCCTGCTTCCCCGTCCGGACGGCATCGGCCGGTGTCGAGGGCGGCAGCGCGACGGCGGGCTTCACGACGACCGGGCCGCTCGCGCGCGCGGCGTTGGTGGCCTTCCAGTCGATCTCGGTCAGGGGCACCGACAGAAGGGTTCCGTCCGCCCGGGTGAGAAGAGCGTTGTTGCCCTGCTGAACGAGCGGCGTTTTCAGCTCGATGCGAGTCCCGCCCCGGAGAACGACGACGTCGGCCGCCGCCACAGCCGCCGCGGTGGCCGCGGCGGCGAGAAGAGCGGTCAGGATCGCTTTTCTCATTGTTCCTTCCAGTTCTGGTTGATCGTCCGAATCGTTCCGCGCGTGAGTTTCTGGTCCAGGCATCCGCCCGAGCACAGGATCATGTCGATTGTATCCCCGTCCGGCGTGGTCGACTGGGTCGCGGAGGCGAGCCCCTCGCCTTCGCTCGAGCGGTAGTCGCTGAAATTGCCTGTCGGCGAACCCACGTTGTAGCCGCCGCTTCCGTCCAGGAAGAAGAACCGGTAGCGGAACGAGCTGCCTTCCGTCGCGCAGGGGTTGTTGGAGTCCGGCGTGAAGGTCAGGAGCGTCAGGTATCCCTGGGTCGAGAAGACCGTCGAGGTCGTCTTCTCGTTCTGCGAGGCGAAGTCGAGGAACAGGCCCGTGTACGTCCCGTTGGCGATCGGGCCCGGCCCGACTCCGACCGGGGTGATTCCGCCGGCGGGCGTGATGTTGCGGAGGTTCGCTTCGTGGAACGTCGTGGTGCCGCCGTTGTCCACGACGAAGAAGAAGCGGTTGACCGAGGGATTCGGGATCTTCAGGAGGTTGGCCCGGTCGCCGCTGCCGAACGCGATCCCGAGAGTGGGGCGCGCGCCGCCGGCCAGGTAGATGATCGAGGGCTCCAGGAAGAGCGGCTGAACCGTCTGCGAGGGGACCGAGGTCAGCGTCGACGCGTCGTACAGCATGAAGGGCGTCCAGCCGCCGATCTGGCTCCCCACGAGCTCGCCGGGCTTCGGGCTGGCGGCCGAGGCGATGTCCGGCGTCAGGTCGAGCCGCCACATCCGGCCGTTCTCGTCGCCGAAGTACGCGACGTCGAGGTAACCGTCATCGTTGTAGTCGGCCACCGCGGGCGTGCCCGGGACCGGTGCCATCTCGACGAGCGGTCCGACGGCGCTGTCCTTGCCCTTGCTCGCCTTGTAGATGACCTTTCCGGTCTCGACGTCCACGATGTAGATCGCCCGGCCCTTGACCGTGCTCGCGCCGGCGACCACGTCTCCGGGGTTGAACGTCGTGTCGAAACCGCCGCCGAAGATCGCCACATAGCGGTCCTCGTACGCGGCCCCGTTGATCACCTTGATCCGTCCGAGGATGGGCTTCGACCACGTCTGGCCGATCGCGGGCACTCCCAGGCACGTGCCCGGGCTCAACACGCAGTCGTCCGTGGTCTCCCAGAGAATCTTCGGGTAGACGCCGGTGCAGCTTCCGCCGCCGTCCAGGCAGTCCGGCGAGCTCTCCGGCGTGTTGGCATTCTTCACGCCGGTCGTCGAGTCGACCCGGTCAGGCTGCGTGACGTCGAGGCCGTACACGTAGCGGCCGCCCTGGCGGAGAGTTCCGGCAAGAACCGTTCTCCAGATCCGGTTGGCGGCCGTGGGCGTCCCGCTGTGGCTCGGGTCGACGAAGACGTCCGCGAAGGAAACGCTTCCGTCCACGAAGTAGAAGGGTCTCGGCGGGAACCGCAGGAGCTGAGGCTCGCTGCGCATGACGGGCTTCGGACCGTACGCGAAGATCTCCTGCCCGGTTCCGAGGTCGAATGAATTCACGAACGCGGCGTCGCGCGGCGTCGCGGCCGCGGAATCGGACCAGACACCGGAGTCGAACGCATGAAGGAACCCGTCGTTCGATCCGACAAAGGAGACCCGGCGCCTCTTCGAATGGAGGTTGGCGAAGGCGCTGTAGGGCTGACCCGGCCGCGGCGTCAAATTCGCCGACAGGTACTGAAAATACTTCGGAGGATCGAGCACGGCGGGCTCGGAGTGGAAGATGTCGCCGAGCTTGTGCGAGTACCCGACGGGCGCATTCGAATCCGTCTGGACCTGCGGGGCGCCCGGAAACGGAAGGTCATCCTGGTAAACATAAGAGTAGCGCTGCTGCTGTGCGGCGCCCGGCCCGATCACCGGCCCGGCGGGCTTGATCCCGGCCAGGTTCAGGATTTCGTCGCGGCTTCCCGTCGCCGTGAGTCCGCCGCGGAGGAACGAGACCGTACGCTGGGCCAGGGTCCTGTCCGCCGGGACGGCGGGATTCAGACCCATCGAGGTCATGAGAGTGTCGAAGCAGGCGCCGGCGCAGGCGGTGTTGTGGAACTCCGCGCGCGTCAGGGGAACGGTCGCGCCCGTCGTGCTCGCCCACACCATCTTGCGTCCCGGCCACACCTTGACGTTCGGGGCGTTGGAGGCCGAGCCCACGGAGGAGGAGGCTCCGCCGGTCAGGACCGCGGTGGGGTTCGTGTACCCGAGGACGCGGGACGCGTTCCACACTGGTTTTCGCGTGGTCTGAGAGACGTCGTCCGGCAGCGTCTCGTCGGGGAAGCTCAGAACCGGCGTGCCGCCCGTGACGACGGGGATCGTTCCGTTCAGGTCGAGGCGGAACGCCTTCAGGGCGCCGTTCCAGACGGACCACTGCGAAGCCGATCCATCGAGGTTGCTGTGACTGGGGATGACCGCCGCGAGCTGCGCGGTGTCCGCGAGCCCGCCCGCGAACGCCGGCAGAGCCGGCGCGGCGATGAAGTTGGCCGTCCGCTTGAACTCGAGGATGCTCTGGAGAGCGGTCACGAGGCTCGCCCGGTCGCTCGCGGCGAACACCTGGCCGCCGCTGTTGTCCGCGATGCACTTCAAGCGGATGTCATTCGGGTTGGTGTTCATCGCGACCACGTACACCGGGACGCCCGTCACGCGGACGCTCGGATCGGCGGCGCGCGCGAGGGCGCGAGCCCCCGGCGGGTTCTCGGGGAGAGTCACGACGCCAAGGTCCTTCGAGGGGCCGAGGCCCGTCGGACCGCCGGCGCACGGGTTCGAGAAGCACTCGTCGAGGCCGTCGGTGACGAGCACGACGATGTAGCCGCGGCAGTTGATCGACGGATCGTCGGTCTGCGGGAAGACGCTGTTGACGAAGTAGTTGTAGGCGTCCTTCAGGGCGCCCGCCAGCGGAGTGCCCGGCGCCGTGACGACGACGTTGCGAGCGTCCTCTTCCAGACGGTATTCCTGCATGTGGGGCTGCGTCGAGTCGTAACTGACGATGGACGTCGTGAACCGCAGCAGGCGTTTGATCGCCTCCGTGCTGTCCGAGTCGCTCGCCTTGAACGGATTCCAGTCGCGGGGGAACGGGATGACGGGCCAGCTGCCCTGGCTGGGCGGGTTGGCGCCGAGGCCGCCCGGATACGGATCGTAGAGCGGGTTCGTGGGCTTGGCGGTGTCGTAGAGCGCGATGCCGCCGCAATCCGTCGAGTAAACGTCGCACGGATTGGCCAGCGGCGGGAAGGGGCACGAGACTTCCGCCATCGCGTCGTTGGGGAACTGCTGGTCGCGCTGCGGGCCGTCGGAATTCGGGGCCGCAGAATACGACCCCTGGTTGTGGCGATCCGCGATCGGCGAGAGGTCGTCGATGGCGTCGGCGTCGCCGTCCGTCGCCGTCGAGCCCCAGGGCGGGTTCCCGAAGAGGACGTCGTCGACGGTCGTGTTGTAGACGGGCGGCAAGTCGTAGAGATCGCCCCGGACGTACCGCACGTAGACCGTGCGCACGAGGACGAGGCCGGCCACCGGGTCCGCCTGCGGGTCGTCGAATCCGCGGTACTGAAGCGGCAGCAGGTCGCCGTCGGGCTCCCCGTCGCCGTCGAGGTCGACGAACGAGCACAGCTTCAAGGGGTCGTACTGGCAGGGACCGCAGAGCAGCGGCTGCGCCGGCGGACTGCTGAAGATCGACTGCGGCACTCCCTGGCAGGGCACGCCGGGAGATGTGGAGCGCGGAGGCGGAGCCATCGCGAGAAGGCCGCGGAGCGCGCCCGTGACCCAGCTGCCGACGGCCGGCATGGCGCTCGCCACGGGCATCTGACCGAAAGGCAGCACGGCAGGCGTCGGAGTCTTTGTCTTCGTGGTCGTCGGGGTCCCGGTCGGGGTGTTGGTCCGCGTGGGCGAAGGCGTGTTCGTCGCCGTCGGCGGCAGCGGCGTCTGCGTGAACGTCGGCGTGCTCGTGGACGTCCGCGTGTTCGTCGGCGTGTTCGTGAAAGTCGGCGTGTTGGTCGGCGTGTCCGTGATTGTCGGAGTCGGCGTCTTCGTCGGCGTCTGAGTCGGCGTGTCGGTCCGCGTCACGGTGGGCGTCTGGGTGATGGTCGGCGTCTGCGTGACCGTCGGCGTGCTCGTGAACGACGGCGTCCGCGTGGACGTCTGCGTGACCGTCGACGTGGCGGTCCTCGTCGAGGTCGGGGTCGAAGTGAATGTCCGCGTGTTCGTGAACGTCGGCGTGATCGTCGGCGTCTGGGTTCCCGTCGGCGTGCTCGTGGCCGTATTCGTGCGGGTGAACGTCGGCGTGATCGTCGGCGTGTTCGTCCGGGTGAACGTGGGCGTAATGGTGAAGGTGCGCGTTGCGGTCGGCGTGTTCGTGAAGGTATTCGTCCGCGTGAACGTCGGCGTGATCGTCGGCGTGTTCGTTTTCGTAGGCGTCTGGGTGGGCGTGTTCGTCTGAGTCGCCGTGAACGTCTGAGTCGGGGTCGGCGTTTTGGTCGAAGTCGGAGTCGCCGTCGCGGTCTGCGTCTGCGTCGGAGAATTGGTCCGGGTCGGGGTCAGGGTCGGCGAAGGCGTCGCGGTCGGGGACGGCGTCGCGGTGCTCGTCGGCGTCGTCGTGGACGTCGGCGACGGGCTGTTCGTCGGCGTATTGGTGGGCGTGAACGTCGGGGTCACCGTCGGCGTCGCTGTCGGAGTGGGCGCCGGGCTGTACTCGTCGATCTGGACGATCAGGTTGGCGTCGCTGTAGTTACCGGACGCGACGTGCATGCGGAGCTCATATCCGGGCTTCGCCGCATTGCGGTAGATCACCGTGCCCTGGTTCAGGCCCTTGGGACCGAAGGCGCCGCGGAACGTTCCGAACTGGGGCTCTCCTGCGGACGGCGGGCCCACGGTCGTGTCGTAGGGGAGGCGCGTATCCGCGTTCTCGTTCGTCGTGTACTTGCCGTACGGGCGCATGACCTTGTGGCCGAACTGGAGAAATCGGCCCTGCGAGATGTCGGGATAATTCCAGGCCGCCGGAGCGCCGGGATTCAGGACGTTGTCGATGGTGTCGATCGTCGTGCCACCGGCGTCCGTCACGGAGTCGGCGAAGTAGAGCCACTCGACGCCGCCGTTCTCCAGGCGGTCGTTCTTGTTGTGGGCGCCGCCGACCGCTTCTCCGACCGGGCCCGTTTCCGCGGCGCCGAACGTCTGATTGGGGTTGCGGTAGTAGGCAAACGCCCAGTTCACGTTCAGGGTGGTCGAGAGCACCTGCCGCAGCACGCTCTTGGCGACGCCGATCTTGGAACCGTCCGTCCCGGCCGCGGTGCCCTGCGGGTAGAGAAAGTCGTCCATGTACGCGGGAAGCTCGAACGTGTCGGTGAACTCGCGATTCATCGAGCCCGACGAGTCGAGGATGACGAGCACGTCCGTCGAAGATCCCGAGTTCGCCTGGAGAAGCTGCCGGTCGTCCGGGAGTGCCGGAGACGCGGTCACGAAGAGCAGCAGCATCGCCACGCCCACCCGGTGCTTCCGCGCGAACGCGGACAGCCGCATCAGAGAGAAGAGACGCGCCCGGCGGTTCATTGCGCCCTCGCAGGCCGCGGTCCGACCTCGATGTCGGCCACCAGCGCCTTCGAGTACTGCAGAAACGCGTCGTTCTCTCCGCCCGTGGTTCGAACTTCGTAGGCCCACATAAACTGCGCTTTCTCCGCTCCCTCGTTCAGTTTTCCCCCGCGGTAGGGGCGCCGGCCTACAAGGCTCGGCGTCTGCACCCGGACTTGGATGTCGGACTCGGTTGGATCTCCGGAAAAGAAGGTGGCCCCGTTGCGGTGGCTCGGCATCTGAAACAGAACGCTCCCGAAGGGAGACGCGGTGAATTCGGGACGGACGAGGAAGACCCGCGGACTGGTCATTTCGGCCGACGCCCAACGGATTCCGGCGTCGGACGCGTAGAAGGCCCGGTTCACCGACCACTCATTGGCGGCGATCCGGGACTCCGTGCTCGTCACGAGCATCAGGGCGATGCCGACGACCGTCAGGATCGCGAGAACCAGAATGGCAATCACGAGGGCGGCGCCGCGCTCTCCCGGCCGGCCCGCCGGAACGTGTCCGTCGGAGCAATGGCAGGCGAGGGGGCGCCGGCGGGTGGATGTCGTGAAACTCATGTGCGGCCTCATCCCGGAAACGCGTAGTTGCGGAGGTTGATCTTCAGGGTCTGGACGCGCCGCCGGAAGTGCGGCTCGCCCGGCAGCGTCGGATACGCCGCGGCCGTCAGCGGAGTGCCGGGCGAATTCATGGTGCGGAAACCCAGAGCGGACGGCGAGATGAACCGAGGGTCCGGATCCTTGGACTTGGCGACGAGCGAGATCATCACGCCGTGGAGCCGCGGGCAGTGCGCCACGAGAATTCCTGCGTGCACGAACGCCGGCGGAACGCCGCCAGGAATGGGCGGCCGGATGAAGTCCGTGGCGACCCGGTTGGCCTCGCCGGCGATGTTGGGCGACCACTCGTCGCCATTGACCTGAGTCGAGACGTTCAGGTCGGTGTCCGTGACGGCGACGTTGGCGGCGATGCGGCGAACCGCGTCGTCGTCGTTGGCGTCGACGCCGTATGCGATCTGCATGTCCTCGACGTCGTCGGCCAGCCTCTCGACCTCGAACCGCGCTCCCCGGCGAATGCCCTGGGCGAGCGCCGGGTGGACCGGGTCGGAGTTGTCGATGAAGTAAATCAGGTCGTCCAGAATCCCGGCCCGGCGCACCGCGGTGTTGATCGCCGTCGGGGCCACGGCACCTTCGGCCGGGGTCTCCGTACCGAACTCCTCCGCTGTGGCGTTGGTGAAGTCGACGTTTCCGAACGAGCTCGAGGCGACGAGCGTCGTCGGGGCGGTGATCATCCCGACGTTGTAGGTCGGCTGCGGATAGCGCTGCGGGCCAAAGGGCACCGAGCAGCCCTCGTGGATGTCGTCGCTGCCGCTCACGAAGACGAACCGCGGGCTGCCCGCGGCCGCCCCGAGCGTGTACGCGTCGATCGCCGCAAACTGCGGCCTCTGCGCGGCGTTGTTGTTGACGTGCGTCCCGATCAGCGGATCCCCCGTCACGGCCTTCGCCGTCAGGGCGTTCACCCCGTTGCAGGTGCCGCATCCGGACGCCGCCTTGTCGAGATCGAACCCGATCAGCGGAGAGTTGATGACGCCGCGGACCTCGATCATGTCCGTTCCGTCGCGCACCGGAAGGTTGTTCCCGACGAGATCGGTGACCGTCGCGCCGATGACGTTGTCGTATCCGCGTCCGGCCGTGCCCTCGTTGACGCCGCCCATCTGCGGATCCGCCGCGTTCAACACGGCCTGCGTCACGAAGAGACCGCCCGATCCTGCCATGCGGACGGCGCGGGTCATCTGGTAGATCCCGTATCGCACCGCGCCCTGCGCGTCCGCGACTTCCTGCTCGCTCTTGTTGATCCGCGCGCTGGCGTCGAACACGGCGAGGATCCCGAGCATGGCAATCGCGAGCAGGAAGACCACGATGATCATCTCGATCAGCGTGAAGCCCCGCTCGTTCTCGAAGCGGCCGAAGGTCACGGGCATGGCGCCGCCGCTCCGACCGCGCAGGTGTCCGCGACCGACGCAAAAGCCGGGGCGGTGGGCGCCGGGCTCGACAGGAATCCGCTCACGCGCGCGCTCCGCGCACCGATGCCGAGGGGCCCGGTCCCGGCCGTCACGGTGACATCCACCCGCTTGTACTGATAGGGCTGTCCGGCGACCGTGACCCGCGTCGGCGTGAACGCCGCGCCGTTGGGAACCGTGAGGACGTCGGCGGCCGGGACCTGGTACTGGATGACCTGGTACGTGATACGGAACGGGTTGACGACTCCGCCGGCGGCCGGCGGAAGGCCGGTCACCGGATCCGGCAGCTTGGGAGGCAGGTCGTTGATCTTGACCCCCGGCGTCAGCTGCGGATCGAGAAACGGCAGGTTCATCAGCTGCTCCAGCCGGTCCCGGGCGATCACGTTGATGCTCGTGTACTCGCTGGCGGAATAGTTCGACTTGACGCTCGCGACGAACAACGGCGCGATGCCGAGCAGGATGAAGCCGAGGATCGCGATCGCGATGATCATCTCGACCAGCGTGAGGCCGGTCTCGGCGTCGCGCCCCTTCCGGTGCATCACAGGATTCAAGCGCATCATTGCCACACCGCCGGCGTCACGACCTCGACATGCCCGGTCAGGGACGTGCGAATCGTGATCTGGTTGCGATCCCCGGCGCCGGTCGGGCCTTCGACGACGATGTCCGCCGCCGCCGCCCCGGCCGGAGCGACCCGTCGCCCGTTTCCGTCGAAGGTGATCTTGTTGGAGGCCGGGAGCGTCAGGAAGACGAGCGAGCCCGAAGAGATCGCGAGCTGACCCGCCGGCTGCGGGGTGGGAGTCGGCGCCGGCGTGTCGGCCTCGATCGTCTGCAGGACGTGGCTC
>JALYUA010000174.1 GCA_030854005.1 Acidobacteriota bacterium | reverse complement strand
TTCTTCGGGTCGGAACGGATGACGTCGCGATAGGCAACCTCGGCGTCGTGATAGCGGCCGTCGCGCAGCAGCACCGCGGCCATGCGCTCGTTCAACAGCACTTCGGCGGAAGTCTTCGTCGCCCCCGCGTTCTGATGACAGCCCGCTCCCGCCAGAACGGCCAGCAGGACCGCGCAGGACGGGAGGACCCTCGCGCGTCTGCGCGGGAAGAGCCAACGGGCACCGGGCGGGCGGTTCAGAGCGCCTCCTGGAGAAAGTCCTCGTCCTCGATGCCCGGCGTCGACGTGGCGATCGGCATGAGCTCCCCTTTTTCGAACGCCCGCACGAAGGCGTCCACGACCACCGGATCGTAGCGCACGCCCGCGAATTGCCGGATCCGTTCGACGACGTAGCCGATCTCCATCGCCTGTTGATACGGGCGCGTGGTCGTCATCGCGTCGAACGTGTCCGCGACCGTCACGATGCGGGCCTGCATCGGAATCTGCTCGCCCGACAGGCCCTCGGGATATCCGCCGCCGGTCCACTTCTCGTGGTGGTACTTCATCCCGGGGATGACGTCGGCCAGCTGCGGGATGGCGGACATGATCGCGGCGCCCTTGATGGGGTGCGTTTTCATGGCCGCGAACTCCTGCTCCGTCAGGGCCGTCGGCTTCCGGATGATCGAGTCATCCACGCCGATCTTCCCGACATCGTGGAGAAGCGCGGACAGACGGATGCGCTCCACCTCGTCGACCGGGAGGCCCATCTCCCGAGCGAGCGTGGCGGCATACGCCGAGACGCGCTCCGAGTGGCCGCGCGTGTACGGGTCCTTGGCGTCGATCGCTTCCGCGAGGGCGCGGATCGACGCTAAGAAGAGCTCGTGATTCTCGCGGGCGGCCCGCTGCACCGCGTCGAAGGCGACCTCGATCGATCCGCTCATCCGGTTGAAGCTCTCGGACAGCGCCGCGATCTCGGCGGTGCCGCGGACCTCCACGGTCGCGCCGTACTGTCCCTCGCTGATCGCCCGCGTGGATTCCGCGAGGCTGGCGATCGGATCGGAGAGACGCCTCGCGAACGCGAGGCCCAGAAGGAGCGCGCCGGTCAATGCGGCGGCGCTCCAGAGAAGTGTGTCGCGGACCATCCGCGTGACGGACGCGAAGGCGAGATCGCGATCCCGCTCGACGAGCACGCCCCAGTCGGGCTGCCCGACGGGAGCGATGGAAGCGAGCACCGCGCCGCGGTTCGTCCGCTCGGAGCGCGTGAGCCGGGCCGGGAACTTGACGAAGTCGCGCACCAGCGAGAGACCGCGGCGATCCCGGCCGCGCGCGGCTTCGGGAAAGAGGGCCTCTCCCTGCCGGTCGACGAGCGTCACCTGGACTTCCCGCCGCGCCTCGTCCCGGAACTCCTGCACGATCGGCTGCCAGGAGACGAGCGCCTCGACGACCCCGATCTCACCGCCCGAATCGTCCTGAACCGGAGCGGCGAGGACCGCGACATGGCCGAGAGTCGCCGTATGAAACGGGCGTCCCAGGTAGAGCGTGCCGTCCCGCGCCGCCTCGAATCCCTTGCGGAACTCGTAGTCCACCTCTGTGGAATGGACGTCCGGGCCAACGAAGCTGCCGGAGCCCACGAAGTTGACTCCGCGCAGCGCGACGAGCTGCGTCTGCCCGGCCAGCGCGGAGGCGAGGATCCGGGGTCCGTCCGCCGAATTGAACGGGTCCCGGCCCGACAGGCGCCCCGAGACGCGCAGAGACGCCGCCGCCGTGTTCAGGCGCTCGCGGGCCGCCACGTAGAAGGCGGAGACGTGGTCGGCGACGGCGGACGAGGATCGAGTGAGGTACTTCTCTTCGAGAGTCTCGAGTGTGCGCTGGTTGCGGCGGATCAGGACGCCGTCGGAAACGAGCAGGGGAACCAGAGAAGCCGACACCAGCGCGCCCGAGAGAAGCACGAAGAGGCGGATGCGTCGCCTCGGGTGTGTGCGGGACACGGTGCTCCATTATACGCCGGCTTGACGCCTCCTCCCGGGGCAAGCCTCGTCATGGCAGAGAGATGCGGGCGGCCGCGTCCAGCCATTCCTGGAGGGGGATCGCCTCCTCGACGCGGGCCGTACCGATTTCCTGGAGCAGAACGCCGGCGATTCCGCGCGCGGTCGCCTTCTTGTCCCGCGAGAGGAACGGCTCGAGACGGCCCGCGGCGGTCTCCGGGGCGGGAAAGGGGCCGAGCCGGGAAAGCAGGTTCGCCACCCGGCCGGCCGCTTCCTCCGGGAGGCCGCTCCGGCGGACCGACAGGTCGAGTGCGGCGCGGATCCCCCACGCGACCGCTTCTCCATGACGCAGGCGCTGGTAGCCGCCAGACGCCTCGAACGCGTGCCCGAGCGTGTGCCCGAAGTTCAGGAGGCGCCGGCGGTCGGACTCCCGCAGGTCCCCGGCGACGATTTCGGCCTTCACGGCCGCCGCGCCCGCCAGGAGGTCGAGCAGCGCCGCCTCCTCTCGCGCCAGGATCGAGGTCAGCGACTCTTCGGCCCTCCGGGCGAGCGGCGCATCCGCGATCCACGCGGCCTTCAACGCCTCGACCAGTCCCGCCCGGAACTCCCGCTCGGGAAGCCCATCCAGCGCGGCCGGGTCGGCGAGGACGACCCGGGGCGGGTGAAACGCGCCCAGCAGGTTCTTGCCCTCCCGGTGGTCGACGCCCGTCTTTCCTCCGATCGCCGCATCGGCCATGGAGCCTGTCGTGGTCGGCACGGCGTTCCACGGGATCCCCCTCAGCAGGATCGCCGCCGCGAACCCCGCCACGTCGGAAACGACTCCGCCTCCGACGGCGACGAGCGCGTCGTCCCTCCGGACGCCGGCGGCGAGGGCCGCGTCGGCGATCGCGGAAACGGTTCCGAGCGTCTTGCTCTCCTCGCGGTCATCGATTTCGAGGTCGATCAGGAGGCGGCCGGCGAGCGCCCGGCGGATCCGTTGCGCCGCGGCGCGCGGGCCCGCGGAAGTGACGAGGAGAAACCGGCCCGAAGGAGAGACGAGCCGGGAGGCGGCCGCGTCGAGGAGCCCGGGACCGATCCAGAGGTCCGTCGAGACGTTTCCCGATCCGGCCGGGATGTGGCGGAGCGGAGAGGTCACGCCGCGGCCCGCCCCCATCGACTCACGGTTTTCGCGGCGGGAGGGCGGCGATGCCGAGCTCCCGGAGCTGCTCGTCGGAAACCGCCGACGGGGCCCGGGACATCAGGTCCGCCCCGGACGTCGTCTTCGGAAAGGCGATCACGTCGCGGATCGACGAGGCGCCCGCCGCGAGCATGCAGATCCGGTCGACGCCGAGCGCGATGCCGCCGTGCGGCGGGGCCCCGAAGCGAAGCGCGTCGAGGAGGAAGCCGAATTTTTCGCGCGCCTCGTCCTCCGAGATGCCCAGGGACTGAAACACCCGGCGCTGCACGTCGGCGCGGTGGATCCGGATCGAGCCGCCGCCGAGCTCCGTCCCGTTCAACACGACGTCGTACGCCCGGGCGCGGACCGTTCCCGGATCGTCTTCCAGCCGGCCGAGGTCCTCTTCGCGGGGCGAGGTGAAGGGATGGTGGGTCGCGAACCAGCGCCCCGCCGCGTCGTCCCACTCGAGGAGCGGAAAGTCGGTCACCCAGCAGAAGCGGTACTGGGTCTCATCCACCAGGTTGAGCTCGCGAGCAGCCCGAAGCCTCAGCGCTCCGAGCGCCGCGGAGGCCGCCTTCTCCCTGTCCGCCACGATCAGCAGCAGATCGCCCTCCTGGAGGCCGGCCGCGCCGATCATCGCGGAAAGCGCCTCGGCCGACAGGTGCTTCTTCGCGGGAGAAGCGACCTCGCCCTCCGCGCGCTTGATCCAGAGCAGGCCGCCGGCGCCGAATCTTTTCGCCTCTTCCGTGAGCTCGTCGAGCTTCTTGCGCGAAAACGACGCGCCTCCGGGGACCCGCAGGCCGCGGACGGCGCCCCGGCCGGCGAGCGCGTTGTCGAACGGGGCGAAGCCGGTGCCGCGGGCGACCCCGTCCAGCCGCACGAGGGGCAGGCCGAAGCGCAGGTCGGGGCGGTCCGTTCCGTAGAGCTCCATCGCCTCGGCGTGCGTCAGGCGCGGAAAGGGCGGCTCGCACGCGATCCCGGCGGCGGCGAACGCGTCCGCGAGCAGCGGCTCGACCACCGAGAAGACGTCCTCTTCCGTCGGAAATGACATCTCGATGTCGATCTGGGTGAACTCCGGCTGCCGGTCGGCCCGAAGGTCCTCGTCCCGGAAGCATCGCGCGATCTGGAAATACTTCTCGAACCCCGCGACCATGAGGATCTGCTTGAAGATCTGGGGAGACTGCGGCAGCGCGTAGAACTGGCCGGGATGGACGCGCGACGGCACCAGGAAGTCGCGGGCGCCTTCCGGCGTCGAGCGCGTCAACATCGGCGTCTCGACCTCGAGAAATCCCTTCTCGTGCAGGCCCTTCCGGACGCGGAACACGATCTCGTCGCGCAAAACGAAGTTGCGGAGCATCGCGGGCCGCCGGAGGTCGAGGTACCGGTACTCGAGCCGCAGGTCCTCCGCGGCGTTCGTGCGATCTTCCACCTGGAACGGCGGCGTGTCGGAGCGCGCCAGAAACGCGAGGCGAGTCGCGATGACCTCGATCTCCCCCGTCGCCTGCTCCGCGTTTCCGCGGCCCTCTCCGCGCAGAGCCACCTCGCCGTCGATCTCGACGACGTCTTCGCTGCGGGCCTCCGAGGCGGCCGCGACCGCCTCGAGCGGGCACCGGAGCCGGTCGAAGAGGACCTGCACGGTTCCCGAACGGTCGCGGACCGTCAGGAAGATCAGCTCGCCCAGGTCGCGACGGCGCCCGACCCATCCCTTCAGGCGGACCCGGCGGCCGGCGTCCTTCGGGCGAAGCTCGCCCGCGGGCTGCCGCAAAAGCCCCTCTGGAACGGCGCCGCCGCTCACGTCCGGATCCCGCCCGTCAGAGCCGCCAGGGGAACGGCTTCCTCCCGGCGCGCGGAGAGCGTTTTGATCTTGACGGTCTGCTCCGCCCGCTCCTGCGATCCCACCGACACGACCCTCACTTCGGAGA
>JALYUA010000170.1 GCA_030854005.1 Acidobacteriota bacterium | reverse complement strand
GTGGAGCGACGCGCGCCCGCACCTTTCGTCGGGGTTCTTTAGCCTTCCCCGCGACTCCCAGTCGGTCCAGTCGTTCGAGACGGCGCCCTCGAGCTGGTACGAGGAGGTTGCGACCCCCCAGAGAAAGCGGGGGGCCGCTCGGGGGCCGGCGGGAGTCAGATCCGGGTCTTCGATTCGTGAGTGACGGACGGAGAACTATGGAACACCGGCAAATGGAACCCTACGCCAGCTCGGCCGCGTGGTGCTTTACCCAGCGCGCTTCGGCGATGAAGATCGTGTCTTCGCAGATGTTGGTGGCGAGGTCGCCGACGCGCTCGAGGTTTTTCGAGATGGAGATCAGCTCGATGCAGTAGGTGATGAGCGTCGGGTACTCGGCCATGTACGTCAGGAGCTCCCGGATGATCGACACGTTCTTCTCGTCCAGGATGTCGTCCTTCTTCAGGACCTGCTTTGCCAGAGCCGCGTCGCGGTTGACGAACGCATCCAGCGACTGCTTCAGCATCGTCTCCGCGACTTCCGCCATGTAGGGGATGTCGATGAACGGCTTGAACGGCTTCTGCCCGGCGAGCCGTTCCGCGCCCTCCGCGATGTTGACCGCATGGTCGCCGATCCTCTCGAGGTCGTTGTTGATCTTCAGGGCGGCGATCAGGAACCGGAGGTCGACAGCGACCGGCTGCTGCAGCGCGAAGAGCTGGACCGCCAGATCCTCTACTTTCATCTCCATGCGGTCGATCTCGTGATCCGCGGCGATGACCGCCCGCGCCTTTTCAGGGTCCACCTCGATCAGTGCCTCGATCGCGCGGTGGATCTGCCGCTCGACTTCGCCGCCCATGAGAATCAGATTGCGCCGGAGCTCTTCCAATTGCTCTGAAAAATGCTCTTTCACGGATTCCTCACTTCAGTTGCTCCAAAGAGCTTCATTTGAAACCAAATCGAGATCTTTCTGTGTGACGCGTTCGTCTCTCTGCGCGGGGACCGCTCTGAAGGTACACCGGCGGTCGAAGACCCGCTCGAAGAGGTCGGACTTGCGGCGAGCCGCGTCGAGCTCCGCCTCGCAGTCTCCCCGGGCCGAGGCCTCCAGCTCCATCTTGCGCGGTCGCACGCGGCACGACACCGCCGCGACGAGCTGCCTGTGGCTGCGATCGAGCCCGTCGGCTATGCGGAGGATCGCGGAAAGCTTCTCGACCGCGGCGCGGAGAGAGGAGCCGAGCCCGTTCCAGCTCTCGTGCCGCGGTTTCGGTCCGCCCCCCTTGTGGTATCGAGCCAGAAGCCCCAGCACCTCGACCTCCTCCGCCGAGAACCCGGTCAGGTCTCCGTGAGTGATCAGATAGTACGAGTGCCGCTGGTGCTTGCTGTAGCCGACATAGCAACCGACGTCGTGCAGCAGCGAGCCGTACTGAAGCCATTCGCGCTCCGTGGCGGAGAGCTGGTGGACGGCGTGCGTCTGGTCGAAGAGCTCGAGCGCCAGCCGGGCGACGTGGGTGGCGTGCAGGACCTCGGCGTTCGAGCGGCGGAGAAGACGGTCGACGCTCCGGGCGCGGACGTCGCGATCGACCGTGCGGCGCGGTGCGGCCCCGAAGGCATGGTCGAGCAGGATGCCCTCGCGCAGACCGCGCTCCCCCACGACGATCGCGTCCGCTCCCGACCGCTTCAGGATCCAGGAAAGGAGGATTCCTCCCGGGACGGAAATATCGCGCCGCCGGGGGTCCAGCCCCGAGATCCGGAGCTTTTCCTTGGCGGTCGTGCGGCGCAGCAGGCGGTTCACCTTCTTCAGCCCCCCCGCCGTCAGCGTTCGATGGCCGGAGAGGATTCCTTCGCGGCCCAGGATCGCTCCCTCGTGCACCAGCGAAAGGGACTGGATCGTGCCCGAGGAGCCGACGCAGGTCGCGAATCCGACTTTCCGGACCGCGTCGACGGCCCGCCGCGCGACCGCTCGGATTTCGCGCTTGATCCGCTTGCGGTCTTTCTCGCTCGGAGGATCGTTCCTCGAGTACCGGTCGGCGAGCCTCACGACTCCGAGCGGAAGACTCTCCGAGAGGAGCACGCGCGATCCGTCGGATACGACGAGCTCGGTCGATCCACCGCCGATGTCGACCAGGAACAGAGGGTCGAGCCGGGAGGGAAATTCGCTCCGCACGGCGAGGTTGATCAGTCGCGCTTCCTCGTCTCCCGAGATCACGTCGACCTGGACCCCCGTCCGTTTCGAGACCGTTTCGACGAACTGCGCGGCATTGGCGGCTTCTCGCACGGCGCACGTCGCCACCGCGCGGACCAGCTCCGCTCCGGCGCCCCGAATCGACCTCAGAAACTGCTCGACCGTGGACGCGCCGGCTTCCATCGCCTCATCGGGCAGCCGGCCCGTGGCGAGCGTTTCGCTTCCCAGCCGGACGATGGATTTCTCGCGGGAGAGAACCTCCAGCGCCCCGTCCTCTTCCACCGAGGCGATAAGGAGCTTGATGGAATTCGTCCCGATGTCGATGGCGGCCAGCGAGGTCATGGAGGGGCGATTTTCACCCTTCTCGCGGGAAGTCGGATGAATTCGACGTGAAAAGCGCGTGAAGGGGCGCGGGCCGGCGGCGGGATCGGCAGGAGTGTTCGTCTTCATATAATAGCCGGTCCGTGCCGGAACGCATCGCTCTCTGGAAAACGAGGGCGCGCTCACTCGAGCGCGCGGGGAAGCAATTCCGCCAGAAATCCCCGGAGGGGATCCACGACCTGCGTGTCGCCCTCCGCCGCGTGTCCGCCACGGCGACGGCGCTCGGGCGCGATGGGCTGGCGAAGCGGTCCCGCCGCATGGTGAGCTCGCTTTCCGACCTGCGCCAGATCGAGGTGGACCGGGACCTGCTCGCGCGAGTCCGGAAGCTGGGATGGCTTCCCGACGACGTCGCCGCCGGAGTGGACGCGCGATGGGACGCGCTCCTGCGGGACGGCGCCCGGGACGCCGCCCGGCGCGTGCCGGAGGACGAGCTCGAACGGCTCCGCCGGAAGGTCGGCCGCCTCTCGAAGGAGAAACAACGCGACCTCGTGGCGCGTCTGGACCGGGCGCTCGAGAGGGCCGAAAAGCGTCTGACACCGCTGCCGGAGAAGCCGAGCGACCGCGCCCTGCATCGCTATCGCCTCGCCGTCAAAGAGGCGCGATACGTGACCGAAGACCTCGCCCTGGCGGGCCGCGCCGGGCTCGGGCCCGAAATCGAGCGGAAGAAGAAGGTCCAGGACGTGCTCGGCCGATGGAACGACTTGAGACTCTTTCGCAGGCACCTTCTCGCGACGCGGAAAGACGCTGAGCGCCGCGGCGCGGTCACTTTCGTTCTCGAGCTCGACCGTCTGGCCACGGCGCTCGAGCCCGCCGTCGCCTCGGCGCGCGACGACGCGCTTCGGGCCGCGGCCCGCCCCGCAGCGCCCCCCGCGAGTTCTCGTCCTCAACGGGCCCCCGGGCCCGCTTCGAACGCCGGCTGAACGGGGCCGCCGCCTGAGCGGGCTCCCGTCTTCATCCTCCGGGGCTCGGGCGCCGGCCCGCGCGCCGCGGCCCGCCCTCCTGCTCGCGGCCCTCGTGGCGGTCACGGCGGCGGCAAAGCTGATTCTCGCGTGGCGGTTTCCCGGTTTTCTGACCGGCGACGATCTCGAGATCGTCCAGACCGCCGCGAAATACGCCCTCGGCGTCGAATACCACCCGTGGGAGCTCCGATGCCTCTTCCACCCGATCGCGCTCGTGTGGCCCGCGCTGAAGCTGGCGGCGATGGCCGGAGCTCGCGACCCGGCGCTCGTGACATGGGTGTGCGCCCTTCCCAATGTCGCCGTGACGTCCGCCGGGGTCGTCATGCTGTATGCCCTCGCGCGTCGCTGGAAGTGGCCGGTCTCCCCCTCTCTCGCGGCCGCGTTTCTCTACGCCGTCGCCTGGATGCCGCTCGCGTACGGAGCCACGGCGTATCCCCGGCCCATGTCGGCGGCCGCTTTGATCGCCGCCTTCTGGTTCGCGAGCGCGCCATCGGAATCCGCAGGACCGCAGATCGCGGCCGGATTTCTCGCCGCGGCGGCCTTCGCGATCCGCTGGAGCGAGGGCGTGGCCCTGATTCCGATGCTCGCCTGGAGCGTCTGGAGATTCCGAAGCCCGCGGCGGGTGATCTCTATCGGAATCGGGTTCGTCGCCGGCGCGCTCGCCTGTGTCGGTCTCGTGGATCGGCTCACCTGGGGGACGCCCTTCGCGAGCCTCCGCTCCTTCGTGCGGATCATGTGGCTGCAGATCCCGGCGGCCCGGCTCGCGATCGAGGAGCCCTTCCCCTGGTACCTGCGCACGCCGCTCCAGTGGGCGGGGCCCATCCTCCTGCTCTTGGCCGCCGCCGGCTGGAAGAACCGCCGCGGCCGAGCGCCTCTGACGATCGCATTCGCCCTCGTGCTCGGAATGTCGGTCTTCGCCCACAAGGAGTGGAGGTATCTCCAGTGCGCGATCCCCTTCCTCTGCCTGGCCGCGGCGGCGGGATGGGATCGCCTCTCCGAGGCCGGCCACCGGCGGCTCGCCGCGGCAGCGCTCCTGCTGTGCCTCCCCTACGCGGCGAACCGCTCGCTCGCTCTCCTGCGGGACAAGACGTCCGGAGAGATCGAGGCCTCGCGGCGAATTCTCGCGATGCGCCCGGCGCCGCGCGTTCTCGCGTTCGAGCAGACGTGGGCCTACGGGGAACGGCTGTATTTCGGCAACGACGTCGAGATCCGGGAGATCGAGTTGCACCGCCCGCTCCAGCCGGCGGCGATCCGCCAGGCGGCCGTGGGAGCGGACATCGTGGGCGTGTACTCCCTCCACCTCGATCGCGCCAGCCTGCGCGAGCTCGCGTCGCTCGGCTTTCGCCCGATCGTGAGCATCAAGAGGGACACCTCGTACGAGTGCATGATTTTCGGGCGGCAGGCGGGAGGCGGGAGGCGGTAGCCGGAAAGGCGAAGATCGAGGAACAGACGCGCTCGGAGGATCTTTCGTTTCCCGTTTCCCGTTTCCCGTTTCCCGATTCCCTTCACCTTCCCCCGTTCGCCTTAAACCACTTCTTGAACGCCCAGCCTCGGAAGTGTCTCGGCTGAGGGCGCCGGTGAGGTCCCGGCAGCCCAGGCGGCGACGGAGGGACGAAGGTTCCGGAGCGAGGCAACGAACGGCGCGAGCGCGAGGCCGGCCGCCGGGTCCGCATCGCCTTCTAGCTTTTCGATGCCGGCGTCGAGCAGACGCAGACAGCCTCCGGGATGCTCGGAGCGCCCCGCCTTCAGGAGGGCGGCGGCGATCTGAATCAGGCCCTGGAGCATCCGGCGCGTCGATCCCGTCTCGGCGAGCCACGCCTCTTCCCACACTTCATGGGCCTCGAAGAAGTCTCCGCGGTTGAAGAGCTCGCGCCCGCGAGAGATCAGAGCCTCGGTGCCCGATAACAAAAAAAAGGGGGCGCCTCGAGGGCGCCCCCGACTCAGGTGTTAGAAGCTGACTTTCGCCGCGAGTTGAAGGATCCGCGGTCCGAGCGTCGCGGTCGGCGCTCCAAATCGGGTCAGGGTCGCCGGGTTGTTCACAGGGACGAGCTGACCACCCGTCAGGTTGTAATAGGTGTTGCGCTGCAGCGTGACGTTCTTGTTGTTGAACACGTTGAAGGCCTCCGCGATCAGCTCGACGTCCACCGGACCGATCCCGACGTGCTTGGAGATCCGGGGATCGACGGAGAAAACCGAAGGAAGGCGGAACGTGTTGCGAGCGAAGCCGGGCGCGCGGTCGTTCGAGAAGTTCTGGTCGTTGTTGAGGTCGGTGTTGATCATGGCGCTGTACGGTTGCCCCGTCTGGTACGTGACGATCCCGGCGACCGACCAGCCGGAGGTGAAGAATCGGACGAAACCATTCGGATTGTCGCGTCCGGTATCGATCGCCCAGAGGCCGCTGACCACGAGCCGGTGCCGCACGTCGTTGTCGCCCGGCGCCCAATCGCCATTCAGGTTGAACGGATCCTGCGCGTATTTTGCGTCGTCGGTTCCGGGCACCACGGCTGTCGCATCCGGCTTGTTGTCGAGGACCTTGCTGTACGTGTAGGCCACACGGGCGGTCCAGTTGGAGGAATAGCGTTTGACGAATTCGAGCGTCGCCCCGTTGTAACGCGAGCTCGACGAGCTCTGGAATTCGATGATCCGGGCGAAGTTGGTGAAGGGACGGACTCCGTTGTACCGCAAATAGGTCGCGCTGCCGTCCCCCGCGATGGGCGTCGTCACCGTTTCCGCTCCCGACTGGTTCAAGTCGGCGGAGCGAGTCAGATAGGAACCGCGGACGTAGAGGTATCCGAGCGCAAGAGAGATGTCGGGAGTCAGAGCATGCTCGACCCCGGCGCTGGCCTGCGTGATCTTCGGATTCTGGTAGTTGGGATCCATGACGAATATGGTGGGCTTGGGAAGCGCGACGCCCGTCGGCAGAGTGGCGAAGGTGTTGGGGTAAGTAGGCGCTTGAGCCCCCGTGAACGTGATCGTCTGGACGTTGATGCCGTTGTTCGAGGTGGCCGTCCCATAGATGATCGACGGTGTGCGCGCATAGAAAAGTCCGTACCCGGCCCGGACCACCGTACGGTCATCACCCCGCGGCGTCCAGGCAATCCCGATCCGTGGCGCGACGTTGTTCTTGTCCTCAGGGATCCGGTTAGTCCGGAGACCCGCCGCGAGAAGCTGAGCGTCCGGGTTCAGCACGGACGGCTGATGAACGTCCTGGAGGTCGTACCGGATGCCCAGATTGACCGTCAGGTTCTGAAAGATCCTCCACTCGTCCGAAACGAACGCCGCGTACTCCCGCAGGTTGGGGTTCGTGAAAGCTCCGCTCGTGCCGGGGCCGGGGAATGCCTGGACGTAGCGCGTGGGCGTTCCCAGGTTGAAGTTCGCGATGCTGTTGAACGTGTAGGACCCGTAGAAGTTGCCCGGAAAGAAGTTCAGGATGTCGTCTTTGTTGTAGTCGAAGCCGACCTTGACCGTGTGCCCGCCGGCCAGCATCGTGACCGTGTCGGCCGCCTGGTAGCGCTTGATCGTCGTTTCGCGCGGAGAAAAGCTGTTGCGCCCGATGGTGAGTACCGTCTGGCCGCCGGACTGGACAATGCCTTCCGGGTTCGCGCTGTTCGCGAGACCGGGTTCGCTGTCCTTCGCGTACTGTCCGCGCAGCTCGTTGAAAAGCCCGGCCGAGAATGATGTCGCCAGAGAGCCCGATATCGTGTCTGTCTTGACGAGCGAGTTGCCCGTATGCTCGATCGAGTTGGTCAGGCCGCCGTTCTCGAAATTGCCTCCGGTGAAATTCTGGCGGTTGTAACGAACCGTCACGTGGTTCGTGCCGCTCGCCTCGTAGTCGGCCTTGAGGAGATAGACGTCCTGGTTCTGGATGCGGTTCCAGCTCTCCGCCAGAGGCAGCAGGCGGTTGTAACCCGCCACCGTGTTGGCGTCGTTCGGAAGCGACGAGATCGGAGGCAGCGGGTTGACGGTGTTCGGGAGCGTGTTCCGCTGTCCGTCGTAGTTCGCGAAAAAGAAGAGCTTGTCGCGAAGGACCGGGCCGCCGATGCTCGCACCGAACTGGTCAAAATGGTAAGGCGCCTTGACACGCCCGTTGAACTCATCGATGTAGTTGATCGCATTGATCGACTTGTCGCGGTAGAAGTAGAAGCCTGTCCCGTGGAAGTCGTTCGTGCCCGACTTCGTGACCACGTTGATGACGGCGCCGCCGGCGCGTCCGTACTCGGCCGAGTAGGCGTTGCGGTTGACCTGGAACTCCTTCACCGCGTCCTGGCTGAACTGATAAGGCGCGCGGCCCGATCCAGTGCGGCCGAGGGCCTGTCCGAAAAACGTGTTGTTGTTGTCGGCGCCGTCGACCACCAGACTGTTGAGCGTCCCACGCTGTCCGGCGAAGCTGATATCGCCGAGGCGCACGTCTCGGACGACCCCCGGAGTCGTCAGCACGAAGTCGATGAAGTTACGGCCGTTGGTGGGTAAGTTCTCGATCAACCTCTGCCCGACGACTGATTCCTGCTGCGATTGAGTCGCTTCGATCAGCGGCGCCTCGCTCGACACCGTGACAGCCGCCTGCACGCCCGCGATCTCCATCTTGAGGGTGACCTTCTCCTGACCGCCGATCGAGACCGTGACGTTGGAGACCCTGGCGGTGGCGAAGCCCGATAGTTCCGAGCTGACCGTGTACCTTCCTACCGGGAGCAAGGGAAACGTGAAAGCCCCCGTCGCTCCCGAGGGGGCCGACTTCGCGGCGCCCGTGTCTACGTTGTTGATCGTCACCGTCGCGCCCGGAAGGCCCGCGCCGCTGCCATCGACCACGTTCCCCGCGATAGAGCCGGTGGGACTCTGCGCGAGACCCGGGATCGCCGCCACGGCGAGCGCCATGGAGCACAAAAATCGAATCAGACCCGTGCCTCTGTTCATGGAAAACTCCTCTCCTCATTCTTCGAACTTTCATTCAATTCGCTTCGCCGAATCGCCCTTCGGGGAGACTCGGCGCAAGAAACCAGTTTTCATCGGGTCGGGGATCGAGCGTCCTTCTCCTGCGTGCGTCGTCCAGAAGAATATTCCGCAGGGACCCGAACTCGGAAATCCGGGGGCACGCCCGCCAGACCTCGAACCCGCCGCCGCCCGACGCCCGGTAGGAATTGATGGCCACGGTGAACGTGTCCTCATCCGCGACCTCGCGTCCGTTGCGGCGAAGAAACAGGAGCCTCTTGCCTTCCGGCCGCGTCGGATCGATCGCGTAGTCGGCTCCGCTCATGGTGTCGCAGTTGTAGCCCCAGATCCGCCCGTTCCTCTTCCAGACCGCCTGTCCGTTCTGAATCTCGATCCCGGAGACGCACCGCGCGGCCGCCTCCAGGGCTTCCCGGACCTGGCGCCCGGTTGCCCGCACAGTCACGAGGGCGTTTTCGTAAGGGTAGAAGGACCAGATCTGCCGGACGGTCAGCGGCCCCGGCGCCCACGGCGGCAGCGAACCGGGCAGAAGCGAGGCGAAAGAGAGATCCGCCTTCCCGTTCTGGCGCTGCACCTCGTGGAGCCAGTCGAGAAGGCCGTTGTCCGCGGTGCGCGCGTCCCGCACGTTCGCCGGCGACGCGAGGGTCGCGACCGTCTCCCCGAGCCGCCGCATCGCGGCCCCGTGTTCCGCCTCGACATTCGACGAGATTTCCGGATCGGCGGCCACGTCCTTCATTGCGAGGTTGCGGCCCGAAATCGACGCGATCGCCCACCGCGATCCCTTCTTCGCGACCGAGACGTCGAAGCGCGTCAGGGTATTGCCGAAGCGGCCCGGCTGCGAGATCCAGGTGGAACCGAGCTGCCGCGGCGCGATCACGGTATGGGTGTGGCCGGTCAACAGGAGGTCGATGCCGGGAACCGACGTCGCGATCTCGTACGCCTGGTTCTCGTCGCTGGTCTTGAGATCCTCCCCCGTCTCGGGCTCCTTCTCGAATCCCTGATGTGTCAGCACGATGACGACGTCGCATTTCTCCCGACCCCGGAGGATCGGGACGAAGCGCCGGGCAGCGGCGACCGTGTCGGAAAAACGGAGCCCCGCGATGTTGGCCGGCGGCTCCCATCCGGGCACGTTCTTCGTGGTGAGGCCGAGAATCCCGACCCGGACTCCCGCGACCGTGCGAACCACGTAAGGCTCGAACGCCGCCTTGCCGTCTTCCCGCACGATGTTGGCCGACAGGAAAGGGAAACGGGCCTGGCGGCGGGACTCCTGGAGGCGGCCGACTCCGAAATCGAACTCGTGGTTGCCGACCGCCATCGCGTCGTATCCGAGAGCGTTCATCGCGCGCACTGTGGGATCGCTCGCCGACGGCGAAGACTGGAACGCCACGGCCTGCATGGGAGTTCCCTGGATCGTGTCTCCCGAATCGAGAAGAAGGGTCGGTCCTCCCTCCGCGCGCGCGGCACGCACGGCCGTCGCGATCCGGGCCAGACCCTCGCCGAAATCCCGGTCGACGAGCTCGTCCTTCGCCGCGACGTGGCCGTGAAGGTCGGATGTATGGAGAATCGTCAGAGTGGCCGCGGACAACGGCCCGCGGAGCAGGGCTCCGCCCAGCAGCAGAAGAGCGCAAACGGGCGCCGGGCGAGTGCGGATGATTTCCCCTTTGGAAGCGCGCGAAGTACATCACCCGGAGAGGCCGCGGTCAATGCCACGGGATGTGTGCAACTCGACCGGATAAAATCCTCCCGTGGCCAGAACCGGCAAGCCGCTCCTCGGATCCGCGCGCGCGGCCCTTTCTCCCCCGAAGGCGTCTCGATTGAAGGCGCCGCCGCGCCCGCGAAAAGCGATCTCACGGGAAACAGCCGAAGAAAAGCGGCGGCGAGCCCGCGTGGTCTTCGCGCGGCTCGGCCGGGCGTATCCCGACGCGCGGTGCGCCCTGGATTTTTCCTCGCCTCTGGAGCTGCTCGTCGCCACCGTCCTCTCCGCGCAATGCACCGACGTGCGCGTCAACCAGGTCACCCCCGCCCTCTTCGCCCGGTACAGGACGGCGGCCGATTACGCCCGCGCGGCGCCCGGTGAGCTCGAGCGCGAAATCCGGGCGACCGGCTTTTTCAACACCAAGGCGAAGAGCCTCCGGCGCGCGGGGGCGGCGATTGCGGCGGAGCACGGCGGCCGCGTGCCCGAGACCATGGAAGAGCTCGTGCGGCTTCCCGGGGTCGGGCGGAAGACCGCCAACGTGATCCTGGGCAACGCGTTCGGAAAGGATGAAGGATTCGTCGTCGACACCCACGTCGGCCGGCTCGCGCGGAGGCTCGGGTTCACGCGGGAAGAGGATCCCGTGCGGGTCGAAGAGGACTTGAACGCGCTCGTGCCGAAGGGCCGGCGGACGCTCGCCGCGCACCAGCTCATCTTCCACGGGCGGCAGATTTGCGTCGCGCGGCGTCCCCGATGCGAAATCTGTCCGGTCAATCCGCTCTGTCCCAGGATCGGCGTCCCCATTTTGCGGCCGTCCGGCCCGGTCCGATCCGCCCGGCCGCCCGCGGCTCTGTCCGGGCCCCGGCGCCGGGCGTGACCGGCCGGATTTCCCCCTCCCCGTCCCCGACGACGCCGGAGGCCTACCTCTCGGGCGCGATCGAGCACGCGGCGGACCTCGGCAAGGGCTGGCGAAGCCGGATGCGAGAGTTCTTGCAGGACACCCTGCGGCACGCCGTCTACGACCCCGCCGCGGACGAGGCGAAGGACCTGAGCCCCGAGGAGCAGGCGAACTTCCGCCGCTGGAAACGGGAGGACCCGCGCCGGTTCCGGGAAACGGTCCGAAAGATCATCGCCTGGGACCTCGATCGGATCGAGCGAAGGAGCGCGTACTTGATCGCCCTCTGGGACGGGCAGTCCGCGAAGGGAGGCGGCACGGCGGCGGAGATCACGCTCGCCCACCGGCTCGGAAAACCCGTGTATCTCGTCCTCGGGATGCCGGTCGAGGAAGCGTCCGGCTGGGTGCTCGCGGCCGCCGACGAGGTCTTCTCGACCTTTGAGGAGCTCCAGGCCGCGCTCTCGAGCCGTTACGGGGTGGACGGCTAGTCGGGGCGGGAGCCGAGCGGCCAACGGGAGCGAGACGGCCGCGGTACGTCAACTGGAACGGGCGCCCTTCGCCCTTCGCCGTTCGGTAGCCTTCTCGATGTAATATCCGCGGCCCCATGGCCCTCATAAAAACCCAGCTCGGCTGGATCGAAGTCATCTGCGGGAGCATGTTCTCCGGAAAGAGCGAGGAGCTCATCCGGCGGCTGCGGCGGACGATCATCGCCAAGCAGCGCGTCCAGATCTTCAAACCCGCGATCGACGACCGCTTCGCCGTCGCGGAAATCGTCTCCCACAGCGAGATGCGTCTGCCCTCGACGTCCGTCGCCTCGAGCGAGGAGCTCCTCGCCAGGCTCGACCACCGGACCGAGGTGGTCGGCGTCGACGAGGCTCAGTTCTTCGACGCCGGGCTGGTCGCCGCCTGCCAGAGGATGGCCGATCAGGGAAAGAGGGTCATCGTCGCGGGCCTCGACAAGGATTACCGCGGTAACCCCTTCGAGCCGATTCCGTCCCTGATGGCCGTCGCGGAGGACGTCACCAAGACGCTCGCGATCTGCGTCCGGTGCGGATCCCCCGCGAATAACACGCAGCGCCTCGTCGAGAGCGATGAGCGCGTCATCGTGGGAGCCCAGGGAGTCTACGAGGCGCGCTGCCGCCGCTGTTTCGAGCCCCCCGACCGCGGCGAGTGACTTCCCCGACTCGATCGCTGGCCGCCCGGAGGTCCGGCATCGGGACGATCGTGTCGTCGCGGCGACGCGCGCCGCGAGGCGCCGCGGGCCGCTTTCCCGCGAAAGCGCCAATGATTTCGCGCTGACGCGAGTTTTCCGAAACACCGGCGGAAAACCCTGTCGAAATGCCTGTGGAAAGCGGCCAAAAATCACCAAAGCCATTGATCTCGGTCCGGTTTGCACCGACTCCTGTGCGTCTCGATAAGTCGAAATCCATCCGTAAGTTACGAAGTTGCACCGGAAACCACAGAGTCGCGGGAGGCGTGTCGTGCGGAGCGCGGGTCGTTTTCCACACCCGCAAACGCCCTTTCCCCATGCACTTACCTCGAATTAACCTCCGGGGCGGTATTCGCCATACACCGATCTCAGGCGGGAAATGATCTCGCCGAGCGTCGCCCCCGCCGTAACGCCCTGGAGAATGGCCGGCATCAGATTGCGATCCTCGCCGGCGTCCGACACAAGAGCGTCGAGCGCGGTCTCGACCTCCGCGGCGTCCCGGCGTGACTTGAACGCGGTGAGCCGCTCGATCTGATCGCGCTCGACCGCCGGGTCGATCGTCAGGAGCGGGGGCCGCACGTCTTCCTCTTCCCGAAACGCGTTGACCCCGACGACCGTCCGCCGACCCTCCTCGACCTCCCGCTGGGCGGCGTAGGCGGCTTCCTCGATCTCGCGGGCCAGGAACCCCTGCTCGATCGCGGCGACCGCCCCGCCCAGCCCGTCGATCTTGCGGAGGAGGTCGCGCGCCCGCGATCGGATCTCCTCGGTCCAGGCCTCGACGAGATAGGAGCCTCCGAGCGGGTCGGCCACGTCGGCCGCGCCCGATTCGTAAGCGATGACCTGCTGGGTGCGCAGCGCGAGCCGTGCGGAGGACTCCGTCGGGAGCGCGAGCGCTTCATCCGCCGCGTTGGTGTGCAACGACGAGGCGCCTCCCAGGACCGCCGAGAGCGCCTGCAGAGTGACCCGAACGGCGTTGACGTCCGTCTGCTGCGCCGTCAGGGTCGAACCGGCGGTCTGCGCGTGGAAGCGAAGACGCCAGGAGCGCGGGTCTTTCGCTCCGAAGCGGTCGCGAACGATCTCGGCCCAGAGCGACCGGGCGGCCCGGAACTTCGCGACCTCCTCGAAGAAATTGGAGTGGGCATTGAAGAAGAACGAGATTCGGGGAGCGAACTCGTCCACCTTCAGGCCGCGCGCGAGCGCCGCTTCGACGTAGGCGATCGCGTTGCCGAGCGTGAACGCGACCTCCTGCACCGCCGTCGATCCGGCCTCCCGGATGTGGTATCCCGAGACGGAGATCGTGTTCCACCGGGGAACTTCCTTCCCGCAGAACTCGAAAACGTCCGTCGTCAGCTTGAGGGATGCCCGCGGGGGAAAGATGTACGTCCCCCGGGCGACGTACTCCTTCAGCAGATCGTTCTGGACGGTCCCGGAGAGCGCGTCCCAGGGGAGGTCCCGCTCGCGCGCGACGGCGAGCAGGAAGGCCAGCAGGATCGAAGCGGTGGAGTTGATCGTCATCGAAATGGACACGCGGTCGAGCGGCAGGCCGTCGGTCAGGATCCGCATGTCCTCGAGCGTCGAGATCGCCACGCCGACCCGGCCGACCTCCCCGCGCGCGATCGGATCGTCGGAGTCGTAGCCCATCTGGGTCGGAAGATCGAACGCGACCGAGAGACCGGTCTGCCCCTGTTCGAGAAGGTAGCGGTAACGCCGATTCGACTCGAGCGCCGACCCGAAGCCGGCGTACTGGCGCATCGTCCAGAAGCGGGCCCGGTGCATCTCCCGCGAAATGCCGCGGGTGTAGGGAAAATCCCCGGGCGCGGGCTCGCCGTAGAACGGGGCGATCGGGATGCCGGAGCTCGTCTCGGCGGGAACCGGGCGGCGCCCCTCCTTCTCGCGAACGGGCGCCTTCTCCTTCATGGGAAAGATTCTATCCGCCGGGAAAAAGTGGCTTGCCGGGCGTCCGGCGGCGTTTCCCCTTCGCCCGTCGCCGTTTGCCCCTCCCCCGGCGCCTCGCCTTCCCCCTGCCTCCGCTCCGCCGCCCCGAACCGGCGGCCCCTCCGGCCTGCCGGCCGTACAATGGGCCTTTCCGTGAGCAACCATTTGCGCGGGCGGCTGGAAGTCTTCGGCTTCGCCGATCTTCTCCAGTGGATGGAGTTGAACCATCGTTCGGGGCGGCTGACCCTGTCCCAGGGGCGCGACCGCCGCCTCCTCGACTGGCGAGGCGGGGAGATCGTGTACGTCTCCGGGTCGATCCCGCGCCACCGGCTGGGCGTCCACCTTCTCAGGAGCGGCGCTCTGCCGGCCGCCATCCTGTACGACCTCCTCGCCCGCAACTTCACGAGCGACAAGAACCTCACGCGCCTGATCCTGGAAGGCGGCCACGACACGCACGACGGGCTCTCTCTCCGGGTCGAAGAGCTGGCCCGGAAGCTCCTCTTCGAGATGTTCGACTGGAACGAGGCGCAGTTCGAGTACGACCCCGAGCACCGCGTCCAGCCCATCCTGCGCATCGGCCTGACCCTCCGCGGGCAGGCACTCGCCTTTCAGGGCGTCAAGAACCTGGACGATTCTCACCGGCGGCGTCCCCGTCGGAAGTCGGTCCAGGACGAAGCGGAGATCTGGGACTCCCCATTCGACCCGAAGGAATCCGAGGAGCGTTTCTGGGACCTGCTCGAGAGGACCGAGTCCACGGTCGCCCCCGAGGAGGCGCGAAAGCTCGCCCGCGCCTTCCGGGAGTTCGTCGACCGGCTCCGCGCCCTATCCGAGCGGGCGGTCGCGATGCGTCCCATCTTCGAGGACACCGCGGTCATGCTTTCGGAGCTTCTGAAAAAGTCGCCCGTCGATCCCGCCGCGGTCATCCCGGTGGCGGCCCTCGACCCCTACCTCACGCTCGACCTGCTGATCCTGGCCAACGCCCTGTCCGTGGACCGCGACAACGCCGTGGGCACGGTGCCGGATGCCGTCGAACGGCTGGGCGGACGGGCGGTGACGGTCCTGATCGACCGGCTGACGGCCGTCGATTTCGACCGGATTCCGGATTCGGACGGGGCGGCCCGCGCGCTGAGGCGGGCGAGCGTTTCCGCCGCGGTCGCGGCCGGCCGCTACGCCGAACGCTACGGGACGACGCGGGAGCGCGCCTACACGCTCGGCCTCCTCCACACGGTCTGCTACGCGGAGATCTTCGAGCTCTTCCGCCTGATGGATTTTCCCGCCGGCGCGTTCCGCGGCGTGACCC
>JALYUA010000163.1 GCA_030854005.1 Acidobacteriota bacterium | reverse complement strand
CTCTCGACCGAGCAGCGCGAGATCCTCTTTCCAGGAGGCTTCGGAGTCCGGGCGCTCGATCCAGTTGCTGCCCTCCAGGCGGAAGGAACCGCGCTTTCCTCCGGCGATCCGGCGGCGGACGACATATTTCCAGTACGCGGCGTGCACGACGAGCTCGCGGATGCTGTGGCGTCCCGATCGCGGGCGCCACGCGGCGTCCGCCGCCGAGAGCCCCCGCAGGGAGCCGCGGAGGTTGGGCCCGTGCCACGCGCGGCGGTCGTAAGCCTCGTCGATCAAGGGAAGAAGCACCGCGACCGACGCAGCGACCGCGCGGCGCGCGGGGGTCACGACGCGTTTTTCCGGGCGATCCGGTTCTCCTCGAACCGCGGCGCGGCCCTCGGCTTCTGCTCCGCGTCCCCTCCGTACCGGATGATCAGCGCGACGGCGCCCACGATCGCGACCGCCGCGAGGCCGATCCTCAGCGTCAACGCCTCTCCGGCGAAGGCCCAGCCGAGAAGGACGGCCACGACTGGGTTCACGTACGCGTAGGTCGTCACGCGCGCCGGCGTCGTCACCTTGAGCAGCCAGATGTAGGCAGAAAATCCGATCAGCGAGCCGAAGACGATCAGATACCCGAGCGAGAGCACCGAGCGGAGCGATACCGCCGAGGCGTGGAAACGGGCGCCCTCCCCGAAGGCGAGGCCCGCGATCCAGAGGAGAACGCCGCCGGCGATCATCTCGATCGAGATCGCGAGAAGGGTCGAGCTCGGGAGGGCGGCGCGCCGCGAATAGAGGGATCCGATCACCCAGGACAGCGCCGCGAACATCAGCGCCGCGGCGCCGAGCGGATCGACGTGCTCCCCTCCTCCGAAGCGCCCCGGCAGCACGAGGAGCACGAGGCCGCCCAGGCCGATCAGCAGCCCCGCGAGAACGGCCGCTGGAGGGCGGCGGCGCCGCAGGATTCCCTGCACGATGGCCATCCAGATCGGAACGGACGCCACGATCAGCGCCGCGAGACCGGAGGGAACGCGCTGCTCCGCCCACGAGACGAAGCCGTTTCCGCCCAGAAGGAGGAGTCCTCCGATGATCGCGGCGGACTTCCAGTGGCGCCTTTCCGGGAGCGCGACGCCGCGCGCCCGTAGAAAAGCGAAGAGGAGAAGGCCGGCGGTCAGGTGCCGCGTTCCCGCCATGACGAACGGCGGAAAGGATTCGACCGCGAATCGGATCGCGAGATAGGTCGACCCCCAGAGGATGTAAACGGCGGCGAACCCGGCGACGAGATGGGAGCGCGGGGGCGCGGGCGCCATCAGGACGCCGGAAGGAGTGCGCGTGCCGCGGGCCGGCTCAGCCACGCGCCGCCGCTCCCGCGCGTTCCTGTTCCGACTTGAGGGGAAGAGCCGCGGTCTCCTTGACGACCTCGAGGACCATCGTGGTCCGCGTCGACGCGATCGTCGAGATCCGCCCCAGCCGCTCGCGCAGCAGCCGTCCGAGCGCCTCGGCGTCCCGGACGCGAACCTTGGCGAGAAAACAGTCTTCCCCGGCGACGTGATGAAGCTCCAGGATCTCCGGAACCCCGGCGAGCTTCTGGGAGGTCTGGTCTCCGCCCGGACGGTCGTTCGAACGGATGAAGATGAAGGCGAGCTGGCCCAGGTCGAGGGCGGCAGGATCGATCTCCGCGCGGTACCCGCGGATGATTTCCTTTTCCTCGAGCTTGCGGATCCGCTCGAAGACCGCGGAGGGGGCAAGGCCCACCTGGCGGGCGATCTCCGCGTTGGAGGTTCGGCAGTTTTCCTGAAGGATCGACAGTATTTCAGCGTCCAGGGAGTCGATCATTCGCGAATGAGACCATATCCGAGTCGGATCGTCAAGACGGCGCACGCCGCAACGAGCGCCGTCAGCGCCGTCAGAGCATCGGGCCCCAGCGGAACCGGATGGGCCCGATCCGGCGGACGCGCCCGCCGGGTTCCTTCAACTCCACGGTCATCGCGCGGTCGCGAAGCGCTCCGGAGGCCGCGGGGACATCCACGCGGAACCCCGCCGTCGCGGTATCGCCGAGCTCGGGGAGAACCGAAGCGACGTCGGGGCGTGGATACCGCCGGGGCGTGACGACCGGTCCCCCGTCGAACGCGATCGCCACCTCGACCTCGCCGGCCGCCGACTTCGCCCAGCCGCTGACCGACAGTGTCCCGCGGATGGTGCGGCTGCCCGGCGAGGCGTCGATCCAGCCGGGAATGGCGTCGTCGTTTTTCTCCGGCGCCCACCAGACCGGCGCGACATCCCGTGCCGGGGCGGCGCCGAGGCCGAAGAGCTGCCGCGAGGCCAGCACGAGCTCCGACTCGCGCACGTCCCAGAGGCGTTCTGGTTCGAGATCGAGCCCCTCCCCGAATCGAGTGGGGTAAGCGAAGACGCCCAGGATCTCGACGTAGGCGGACAGCGCGAAGAGGGCCGCGAAAAGAAAGGCCCGGCCGCGGGCGCGCCCGCGCCGGGGATCGCGCAGCCCCCACCCGACGGCGGAGAGGATCGTGAGAACCGGGACGACGTCCACGACGAGGCGGTAACCGAACGATGACCCACCCCACCACATGCCCCAGAACGAAAAAAGAAGAAGCGTCGCGGCCGCTCCGGCGGTGAGCCACGGCAACGGCTCGTACCGGCGCTCCCGCGACCTCCACGCGATCCATGCCCCGGGAAGGCTCGCGAGAAGGACGGGGCTGAAGACGAAAAGGCCGCGGGAAGGACTCGCGAGGAGCCCGGCGAGACCGCGCAGGGGATGCCCTCCGAACCCGAACGGCCGGTAGAGCTGGCCGAGCGCCAGCGGGTTGGCGAGCCGGACCGCCGAGTAGAGCGTCACGGCGGCGGCCGGTATCGCCGCGCAGAAAAGGAAGAGAAGAACGAGGGGAAGCCGTTTCCGGCGACGCGCCAGGACGAACGCCGCGGCGGCGCCCGCGAGGAGAACGTTCGTGGGTCGGCTGACCACCGCGAGCGCGAGCGTCAGCCCGGAGAGCGGGACGCTCCAGACGGGATCGAGCGCGCCGGACTCGCGCTCGAGACGGTCGTCCGCCGGGTTCGGCCAGAGGAGCCACAGGGAGGCGGAAAGAAAGAAGAGCGAGGGCGCGTGCTGCCACGCTCCCCGGCCGGCGACCGCGAGAACCTCCGTGCCGAAAGCATAGACGCCCGCGAAAAGAAGTGCCTCGCCGCGGGAGCGGCAAACGCGCAGAAGCGTCCCGTACAGGAAGAGGACGGAGGCGGCCGCGAGAAGAGCCGCTGTCACGTGCGACAGGCGGGACCGTGCGGCGTACAGGTCCGTCCGGAGGATCCGCGCGGCGGCATACACGGGAACGTTCGCCAGTCCCGCCACGATCGGGTAGGCCGAGACCACGTGGCCGCGCACCCGGCGGTACGGGTACGGCAGATCCTGGCGGCCGCCGTAGAACCGGTCGAAGTCGAGCCGGTGGTCGAGAAGAATCGAGATCGGAAGAAGCTCCGCAGGTTCGGTGTCGCCGCTTCCGGAGTACGGCCCCGCCAGAAAGGCCAGAAAGGGAACGAGAAAGACCGCCGCCGGCAGGATCGCGCGCGCCGCGCGGGACTTTGGGACGAAGGGCACGCTCATACGGGGGCGGCGTGGCGGCGGCTCTTCTGCGCCCACGCCCTGACCCTCGCCCCCCGCCTCAAACGGCGAAGTAGCGCGCCTGCGGGTGGTGCAGGACCATCGCGGAGACCGAGGCCTCCGGGTCCATCATCGAGCCGTCCGTCAGCTCGACGCCGATCTTCTCGCCGGGCAGGAGCCGGAACACGGTCGTCTGATCGCCGAGCTCCGGCCACGCCGGATACCCGGGGCTGTAGCGCTTGCCCTGGTAATGAGCCTGGAAACGATCGGTCATCGTGATCGAGGGACCGTCGGGAAATCCCCACCGCGACCGGATCTCGCCGTGCACCCACTCGGCGGCCGCCTCGGCCGTCTCGACGGCGAGCGCCTGGAGCGAATGGCAGAGGAGATATTCGCCGCGGACCTTCAGGTCTTCCGCGCGAGCGCGGATTCCCTCCCCTGCGGTCGTGATCAGGAGCGCCACGCTGTCGGGGGGCTCGCCTCCCGAGGAGGCCGGACGGATGAAGTCCGCGAGCGAGAGCCTCTCCCCCGCCACCTGCCGGGGAAAGTGCAGCACCGCCTCCTCTCGCCCGCCGATCGAGAGCCGCACGGTATTTCCGTCCGAGTCGGCGTCGTAGAACCGGTACATCGCCCGCGCGTGGATCCAGCCTGCCCGCCGAACCCTGGCGATGACCTCTTCGAGCTCCGCCAGGCGCGGGTCGCCGGCTTCCTTCAGCTTGCGGTAGCTGCCGCGCAATCCGAGGTGCTTCGCGAACAGCATGTGCGGATTGACGAAAGCGCCGACCGTCTCGGGATCGAGGTCGGGAAGGACGTGGAGCTCGTGATCCGGCGCGGGACGCGCGGCAATGATCTCGACGTCCGGGCTTCGCACGGCGGGCGCCGACAGCGGGCTCTCCGCCGGCGCATCCGCTGCCGCCGCGCCCGCGGCGACGCGCGACGACGACTCGTTCGCGAGAGCCTGCCGCTCGGACTCTCAGGACAGGATGCGGTCGGCGAGCGCCAGACCGCGCATCGCGTCGACCGCGTAGACGACCAGCCCGCCGTAAGCCGGCGCGATCCGCTGGTCCGTGAACTTCTGCGAGAGCGCGGCGCCGCCCACGAGGACCGGGACCTTGACCCCGCGGGCGGTCAGATCCTGAGCCGTCGTGACCATCTGCTGCGCGCTTTTGACGAGCAGGCCCGACAGGCCGATCAGGTCGGGATGGTGCTCCTCGTAGGCGGCGACCAGCCGCTCGGGGGGCACCTTGATGCCGAGGTTCACGACTTCGTACCCGTTGTTCGACAGGATGATCTCGACGAGGTTCTTCCCGATGTCGTGCACGTCGCCCTTGACGGTCGCGAGAAGGATCTTCCCCTTGCGGGAATCCGTGGCCTTTTCCATGAACTGCTCGAGATGGTTGACGGACGCCTTCATGGACTCCGCGGATTGCAAGACCTCCGCGACGATCAGCTCGTTGGCGTTGAAAAGTCGTCCGACCTCGCGCATCCCGTCCATCAGGGGGCCGTTGATGATGTCGAGCGGAGACATGCCTCCCGTCCGCACGGCCTCCAGGTCCTCGACGAGACCTTCCTTGGAGCCCTCGAGGATGTACCGCGGCAGCCTCTCGAGCGGCGTTCCGGCGCGCGCCGCCGTGCGAGGCGTCGAGCCCTTCGCCTTGAAGTGGGCGGCGAACGCGGCGACCGGGTCTTCTCCGCGCGAGAAGAGCAGGTCCTCGGCGAGCCGCTTCTCCTCGTCGGGGATCGACGGATACCGCATGATCCGCTCGCTGTTCACGATCGCGAGATCGAGCCCCGCCTTCACGCAGTGATAGAGGAACACGGAGTTCAAGACTTCCCGCCCGGCTTCGGGAAGGCCGAAGCTCACGTTGGAGATCCCGAGAATCGTCTTCGTCTCCGGGAGCTCCGCCTTGATGAGGCGGATCCCTTCGATCGTCTCGACCGCGCTGCCG
>JALYUA010000089.1 GCA_030854005.1 Acidobacteriota bacterium | reverse complement strand
GGGTCAGCCAGGCCGCCGCGGCGGCGGAGAGTCCCCACTCCTTCTGGATGGCGGGCACCGAGGCGGAGGCCGCGAACCACACCGACATGCCGAGCAGCAGCGCCCCCGAGAGCAGCGGAAGGGCGCGCCACCGCGCCGGAGGAGACGCTTCAAGCGCGGAGGGATATTCGGCTTCGGCTTTCAGAACGGCGACAGCCTACCTCGCCGGCGGGAGGCGGGAGGCGGAGGGAGGCGAAAGGGAAAAGGCGAAATGGTAATTCTCAGGATGACGTATTCCTTTCGTTTCCCGTTTCCCGTTTCCCGTTTCCCGTTTCCCGTCTTACTGCGCCTGGCAGTCGAAAGCGGCTCGGGCGATCTTCGCGATCACGCCTTCGCGCGTCTCCTCCGTCGCTTTCGAATCCGACACGAAGACGGCGACGGCGAGATGACCGCCGTCGGGGAGCGTGACGATACCGATGTCGTTGGTCGTGCGCGTCAGTCCGTCCGCTGTTCCGCTGGTTCCGGTCTTGTGCGCGACCGCGGCGCCCTGCGGCAGGAGCCCTTTGATTCTCCGGGGGCCCGTATCTGTCTCCGTCATCCAGTCGATGAGAAGCCGGCGGCCGGCCGGTGAAACGCCGCGGCCCTCGTGAAGGATTCGAAGCAGGCGCACGGCGGCCTCCGGCGTCGCCCAGTTCCGGTACTGGACGCGCGGCCCCGTGGACATCGCCTTCTCGGACGTCGCGACCACGATGTCCCGCTCGCCGAGCCCGCGAAGGTAAGCCGCAACGCGATCCGCCGGCACGAGACGCAGGAGGACGTCGCAGGCCGTGCCGTCGCTGTCCGAAACGGACGCCCGAAGAATCTCTCGAAGGGAGAGCTCTATGCCGCCCGGATGTTCGTCGCGAATCCGGCTGCGCGCGCCGGACGGCACCATGTCGCGCCTGTCGATCCGGACGCGCTGCTCGAGACCGAGCCGGCCCGCGTCCACCTCCGCCAGGACCGCCATCCCGATCGGAAGCTTGTAAACGCTCTGCATCGGAAATCGGGACGTGCCGTTCCACGACGCGATCTCTCCCGTTTCGAGCCGGAGAGCGGCGGCGCCCACGCGTCCTCCGGCCGGCGCCGCGAGGCGAGCCATCTCTTCGCGAAGCGCCGGAGAGCCGCACGCCGCCAGGACTCCCAGCGCCAGGACGAAGGAGACCATCGTCGCGAATTATCAGCCAACACGAAGCGAAACCGAGAAACCATGCATCGCATGAAAGGGGCTCCGGAGGGAAGGGCAAAATCCCTCCGGAGAAAATCCGCTCTATCGACCTCGTTCTATCGACCTTGAACCCTCTCGTGCTCGGGGGTCGATCAGTGGGACGGCGTCGCGGTCGGTTGAGGAGGCCCGGGGGCTTCCGCCGGGCTAGTTCCGGAGGATGAGCCCTTGGGCGCCGGTGGTCCGGGCGCCGGATTCGCGGCGGGGCCCTTCGATCCTGTGGCCGGAGTGGGAGGACCGGGGGAGGGATTGGCCGGACTCGAGGTTCCGCTGCAGGCGGTGACCGCGGCAGTGAGACAGATCAGAAGAATAGCCAGACGTGTTTTCATCGAACCCCCTTCTCCTGCCTGTGGTGCAACACTCGGGCCGTTCTTCCCGGATCTCCTACCGCAGTATCCAGACCCGCACGATCTTTCCATCCCGCACTTCGGAGATCACGAGCACCGTGAAGCCCTCCCGGCCACCGGACTTCTCGGTTTCGCGCGAGACGACGTAGGGGCCCTGGACGGCGACGTCGCGGTCCTCGAGCCGCGAGTCAGGGGCGGCCGAGAATCGCCGGGCGTATGTCTGCCGGATCTGGGCCGTTCCCGAATCGCGCAGGCGATCGGGCGGATCGTAGATCTGGGCGTCGGGGGCATAGAGGCCCATGAGGAGATCGATATCCCGGCGGTTATACGCGTCGATCCGCTTTCGCGTCGCGAGATTGGCCGTCTCGCCGGCGAAGCCGCCCGGGGGCTGTGAAGGAGCGACGGACTCGAGGGACACGGCGGCCGGCGTCCCGGCGGCCCGCGCGGGGAGAATGCCCGAGGTGCTCCCGGGCGTCGGCGCCGGGGCCGGGGTCGCCGTGGGGGTCGGGGCAGGAGTCGGGGTCGGGGAGGCGATTCGAGGAGTGGCGGCCGGCGCGCCGGCGGGAGCCGGGACGGGCGTCGCGGTTGCAGTCGGTGGCGGCGGGGAGGTTTTCCTGGAGACGTCGATCTCGATCGGGTCGAAGCCCCCGCTCGTCTTGCAGCCGACCCAGAGGAGTGCGAGCAGCGCCGGCAGAGCCGTCTTCCGGATGTTCAAGGAGACCGCCTTCCCATGAGAGATCCGTTTTTCCGTCTTCCCTTGTCCGCTGTCAGCTGTCCGTTGAGAGAAAATTCCGAACATTCGGAATTGCCGACAGCCACTGGTTTCGAGAGCGACCTGGAATTCTAGACGAGGGCTCCGACGGAGAGGTGCGATGCGACAGCCATTCCCGTCGACGGTGATCATCCCTGCGGGAAGCCTGGCGGTCACGGAACCCGCCGGACAGCGGCGAATCGAGCTGCCGGCGTTTTCCATCGGCCGGACCCCCGTCACGAACGGGGAGTACGCGTCCTGTGTCGAATCCGGGCGTTTCGCGCCCCCGCCGTGGTGGAACGATCCCGACTTTTCCCTGGCGGACCAGCCGGTCGTCGGCGTCACCTGGGATGAGGCGGCCGCTTTCTGCGCGTGGCTCGCGTCGCGGGATGCGCGCGCGTGGCGGCTTCCGTCTGAGGCAGAGTGGGAGCGGGCGATGTCCGGCGGCGCCGACTTCCCGCCGACTCCGTGGGGACCGGCCGTGCCCGAGGGGGAGATCCCCGTGGGACCTCTCCGCGGACCGTGGCGCACAGGGCAAGGGTCCCCGAACGCCTGGGGGGTTCTCGACCCCGGAACGGTCGTTCACGAATGGTGCCTCGAATGGCGCGACAGGGAGGGTTCCGCCCCCGCCGGAGCGGCGCAGGGGCGCGCCCGCCGGGCGAGCCGGGGAGGGTCCTGGCGGCACCGCGTCCGCTGGTCGACGCCGTCCGCCCGCAGCAGCCTGCCCCCCGATTTCCGCTATTCGGACTTCGGATTCCGCGTTCTCCGCGAAGAGCCCGGATGATGCGCCTCTCAGCCGGCACCGATTATGCGTGGGCCGGGGGAAAAATGGCAGACACAGCTCCTCGGCGCTGCCGCGTGTGCGGCCACTTCGAGCCCGACCTGCGGGAGCACTACGACGCGCACGCGGCGACGGCCCAGCAGGCTCTGACGCGATGCGCGGAGTCCGACGCCGATCAGGCGGAGCGGGCGCGTCTGCGCATCTCGCACTGCGAGAGGCTGAAGGCGGCGGTCCGAAAAGCGCCGCGGTTCTTTCCGCGGCCGTTCGTCTCGCGCGCCACGCTCGCTTTCGCCGGCCGCGGTCGCTGACCCGGCGGCGCTACTTCGTCGCGATCTTCGCCAGGGTCGCTCGGATTCCCGCGCCGATCTTTTCCGGGGTGTCCACCGCCCAGAAGTGCAGGAAGAAGAGGCGCGGGGTCTCTCGGAGCATGTGCGAGTGCAGCGCGGTCGCCGCGATGCCGTGGCTCGCGAGCTCGCGGATCACGGGGTTGACCTCGTCGGCCAGCAGAACGAAGTCGCCCGTGGTCGCGACGCGGTTGCCCGCGGCCTGGAAATTGACGGCGATCGCCATCCCCATCGCGGGAGGAACGTCCATCCCCGCGTCGCGAATCGTCTCGGCCCTCGGGACCCCGAGCTGAAGAACGCGGCCGGCCATCGTTCCCTTCCGGCCGAGGGCTTCGCTCAGGACGGCCAGCGTCTTTTCCTGCTCGGGTGACGGCTTGCGCGGGGAACTTCCGGCCGGCGGCGCGAGCGGCGTGGCGGAGCGGCCGAGCGCCGCCTTGAGAACCCGCGCGAGCTTTTCCGCGTCGCCCCGTCCGTCGTAGTGAACGTAGATCAGGCGCGGCGTCTCGTTGACGAGGTGATTGTGGATGGCGAGGATCTCGAACCCGCCGTCCTCGAGCGCCGTCATCACCGGGGCGATCTCGGTCCCGGTCAGCACGAGGTCTCCCATGACCTCCGCTTCGCCGCCCATCCTCTGGAACGCTCCCCAGGATCCGAGCGCCAGCTCCGGCTCGATCGCAACGCCCTCGATCTGAACGGTGAGGTCCGTTCTCGGCCAGGAAAAGCGGTGCACGCCGCCCGGCTGATCCTTTCCCGCCTGCCCCATCACCCGATCCACGTCCTGCCAGCTCGACTTCGGGGAAGACCGCGGGTCGATGCCCTGGAGCAGAAGGCAGAGGAGGAGGGCTTCTTTCATGCCGACATATTAAGGCCGCCTGGCAGGGCGCCGACCCTGAAGGGCAGGCGGGAGCGAATCGCCCAAGCCACGTTTCCGCTGTAACTTACGTCCGGTGCCCGGCTTCGCACGCCCGGCTCCCGGAGCCCTCCTCGGCCCCCCTTGACGCCAATAGCAAATCGCGATATCAATATAGCGATCTGCTATGAAACTCGGCGAGAAGCTTCGCTACCTGAGGTTCGTCGAGGGCACCCTTCGCGGCCTGAACCGCGAGATGACCCAGGCGGAGCTCTCCCGCTCGATCGCGGCGGAGCTCGGCACGCCGATCAGCCAGGCGTACCTCTCTCAGATCGAGAGCGGCGCCCGGCCCCATCTGACCAACACGACGCGCATGCGGCTCGCGAAGTTCTTCAACATCCATCCCGGCTATCTCGTCGACGACCCGGAGGGTTTCCATCAGGAGCTCACCTCGGCCGTGCGGGCGCTCGAGGACAAGCTCGACCTCTGGCTGATCCAGGGCGCGGAGCGATTTCATCGCGACCCCGAGCTGCGCCGCGCTCTTCTCGCGATCGCCGGGAGCCCGAAATCGCGCGAGTGCCTTCTCCTGCTGCAGGGGATCGTCGAGACTCCGCAGCTCGCCGAACGGCTCTTCGAGATCCTCGCCCCCGAGCCTGCTCAATCGCCGCGGCGAACCTCGGCGGCGGCTCATCGCGTCAAAGCGCCCGCGATACGGTCCGCTGCCGGTCGTCAACGGAGGAAGTCATGAGCTGGGAGACCGCCTACCTGGGGTGTTTTCTGATCGGCTTCGCGCTTGCGGCCCTTTCCTTCGCGGGCGGCATCCTGCACCTGCCTTTTCACGGCGTGCACCTGCCGCACGGCGGCGCCCACGGGATCGGTCACGCGGGCCACGGCCACCCGCCGGCTGTTTCGGATGGACATCGGCCATCCGGCTCGCCGCTCAACTTCTCGACCGGGATGGCGTTTCTGGCGTGGTTCGGCGGCGTCGGATATCTGCTGACGGGGCACTCGCGCCTCGCGTCCTTCTCGGTCCTCGCTCTGGCGACGGGCGCGGGCGCGGCGGGGGCGGGGCTGGTCTTCCTGTTCCTGACCCGCGTCCTGTCGCGGCGGGAAGCGGCGCTCGATCCGGCGGACTTCGAAATGGTCGGAGTCCTGGGCCGCGTCACGGTGCCGATTCGCAACGGCGGCACCGGCGAGATCACGTTCTCCCAGGGCCGGACACGGCGCTGCTCGGGCGCGCGTCCGGACGGGCCCGCCGAGCTCGCGAAAGGGTCGGAGGTGGTCGTCACCCGGTACGAAAAGGGAATCGCTTACGTGCGTCCGTTCGAAGAACTCTGAAGGAGGCGACGATGTTCGGCATCTCCACGAATGTCCTGGTCGTAGTCGGATTGATGGTTCATCTTCCCCATGGTCGAGAGCGCGCGCGAGCTCTC